>JAUWJS010000047.1 GCA_030607575.1 Candidatus Heimdallarchaeota archaeon
AAAAATGAAGTCCCAAAAATAGTTCTTGTCTATTCGTTACCATTGCAAGATCAGTTATGCTGATTGCAGAAGTGTTGCTTGCAAAAATGACATCTTTTTCACATATTTTATCAAGCTCTGTAAACAACTTTTTCTTTGCTTCAGATTCTTCAATGATTGCTTCGATTACTAATTGAACATCTTTTGTAGATGCAGCTAAATCAACATTAAAGGAAATTTTACTTTTTATCTGGTTGGCTTCTTCCTCTGTTACTTTCCCCCTCTTCATACTTCCCTTGAGAAATTTATCTATTTGTTCCTTTCCTTTTTCTAGATATTCTTCACTTACATCATGGAGACTTACGTTAATTCCAGCTTTTGCTAAAACCATTGCAATACCGCTTCCCATTGTTCCTGAACCAATTACTGCAACTTTCTTGAACTCAAAACTCATATATCAACTTACTTAGTTTTATTATTTAAGAATTCAGCAAGAAATATGGCTGAAAAAGCATAATTATCCTAGTTATGTTCTCACAATCGTATTAACATATGGTTTCAAGTAACCGCCTAGTATTACATCGTCTTTTATTAATTTTTCAGAGGTTTACCTTGGTGCTAACTGCATGAATTCTAAAGTGGAAGTTAAATTTCGAGATTACGATATATACAAGTTAGCCATATGTGGTCCGGGTAGATCAGGAAAAACGACAATTTGCAAAAGGATAACAGAAAATATTTTTCTAAAACATTATAAGCCAACTGTAGGAGCTGAATTCCACACTTATTCATTTAAAACACGCAAAGGAAAAGCAGTAGCACTGTTTTACGATATGGCGGGACAACAAAGATTTGGAGTAGTTAGGAATCTTCTCTATTCAGGAACCAATGCTGCAGCAATTATTTTTGATGTATCTAGGAGAGAATCATTCAAAGAGTGTGCAAACTGGATTAGGGAACTTAGACACCACAATCTTGATTTGGATATTACAATTGTTGGCAATAAAACTGATGCAAAACGTGAAGTTTTAAGAGGAGATGCTGAGAGAATATCTAGAAAACTAGGCTGTAGATATCTTGAAACATCTGCATTAACTGGAGAAGGAGTAGGAGAATTAGTTAAAGCTCTTCTAGGAAATGCAATAAAAAATGAAACTTTGAAACGAGCAGGAAGATAAGAAGAACCGGATAAGAATTCTTGTAATTTTTCTTTGTCCATTCTCTTCAGAAGCACAAAATTTTTCAGCGTTTAAACAAATAATCAACAATAATGAAAGGGAAAAGAAGAGTCTCGAATATAAGAATCTATGTTATTCAATATTCCATCTTTCTATTTGGTGGTATTCTGCTTATTATAGGACTATATATGTATGATAAAGCTGTTGCTGTTTTTGAGGAGAGTGGAATTGATGCAAGAGGACTAGAAATAGCCGGTTTCATCACTGCTGGATTAGGTGTTTTATTTTTACTATTATCATATATTTATGCAAGATCGGGTGCTAAGGTTATAGGGACAAATTGCCCTTATTGTTATGGAACGGGATATGTAGATGCTGGACGAAAAGAAGAAGCTAGAAAAGATATCTGTCCAGTTTGTGGTGGTACTGGAAAATTAAAAGACAAAGGATTAAAGCATTTAGAAGAAGAAAAAAATAGACAGATAAGGGAAAAAGAAGAAAAGAAACGTAAAAACAATGAAACCAACCTTGAACAAGAAGAAATGTAAAATCTGAGTCTATGAACTTTCCAAGCCATTATATCTAAATATGTTTTAATTTAGATTGCAGTGACTCTTTTAGTCAATGTTTAAAAGAGATAAATCTCTTTTTCAGATAATGGTTAAGATTACCTTCATAGTGGGAGAAGGAAAAGGAAAAACAACAACAAGTATAGGTCATATTTTTCAAAAGCAAAGAGAAGGAAAGTCTATATTAGTAGCTCAGTTCCTAAAAACTGGGAAAAACTGTGGAGAATGTAATTTTTTTAAGAATAAGGATAATGTAAGGTGGTTTACATTTGGGGAAGATAGGTTTTATCAATCGAAGGATCAGAAAGAGGAATATAAAGCTTTGATAAACAATGGTATCAGTGTTCTAGAAAGAGAACTAAAGGAAGCTCAAGTTGAGATACTTCTTTTGGATGAAGCAGGAATTGCTCTCTCATTCGGATTAATTTCTTGGAATCAATTAGAGGATATATTTCCTTATGCTAGTGATGAGATTATCTTGACTGGAAGAAAATTTCCAGAAGGATTAAAATCAGAAGTTGACACAATCATTGAAGTTAAAGAAATTAAACATCCTTACACAAAGGGCATCGAGGCAAGAAGAGGTATAGAGTTCTAGAAAAACAATTTTTCCATGAAAAACTATTTCATTTAATCATTTCATTACTTTCAAAGTACAGTCTCCCTTGGAAGAAGTTAAATTTAAGGAATAATTAGTGTAAAATGAGTATTGTCTTTAAATACTCTAACCTCTTCGAATTAATAGCCGTGGTGCATAATATGAGCAAAGAAACACAGGAAGAAACCACTAAACCTGACCCAAAGGAAATTGAGGAACAATATGAAGAACATCTAATTGAGATAACAGAACAAGAGAGCTCGAAGAAGAAAAAAGCAGATGTTAAACTTAAACTTAAGGATGTTCCAGGTTTAGGAAAGAAATCCCTGGACATATTAACTGAGAATGATATCACAACTATTGAGAAATTAATGACGACAAGGCTTATTGAATTACAGACAATGGGTGTCCAAAGAGCTATCGCAAAGAAAATTAGGGGAGAAATAATTTCTACAGTACCAAAATATAGGTTTTTCAAAGAAGAAATCGGTTTAGAAGATTTACCTGGGGTAGGAAAAACTACTGCAGAAATGCTAACAGAGAAGGGACTAAATGTCTATCTTCTTGAAACAACTCCGATAAGAGAATTAGAAGATAAGTATGGAATTACAACTAGCGCTGCAAAGAAATACAAACAAGCTCTTAGTGAGATACGTGGAGGTATTGATTTTATTAACGCTTTTGAGATAATGGAAAAACAGATGGGATCTCCAGCTTTTTCTTATGGAATCAAAGCATTAGACGCGTTAACCACTATTGAGGAACTAGATGTTGCTGGAGTAAGACTGGGGGAAACTATAGAATTTTTTGGACCTTTTCGCTCTGGAAAATCACAAATATGCCACCAACTTTGTGTAACTGTCCAACTTCCACCAGAATTAGGAGGAGTTGGAAAGAAAGCTGTGTTTATAGATACTGAGGGAACATTTTCTCCAAGTAGAATTAAAGCAATTCATGGCAAATTGCAGAATGATTTAGGTTGGGAGAAGAATTTTGAGGATGTTCTTAGAGACATAACTTACGCAAGGGCGTATAATTCAGATCATCAAATGGATCTAGCAGAAAAACTACTTGAATTGTTTTACAATCACAAAGATGAATATGGTATTGTTGTTCTTGATTCGGCCACAGCTCATTTTAGAGCTGAATATGCTGGAAGAGGAACTCTTGCAGAGAGACAACAAACAATCAACCATCATTTAGGGATACTAGGAAGATTAGCAGATACCTACAATGTAGCAATCGCTATCACAAACCAAGTTCAGTCGAATCCCGCCGCGTTTTTTGGTGATCCAACTCAAGCGATAGGAGGCCACATCCTTGGTCACTGGGCCACAACTAGATTCTATTTGAGAAAATCCAAAGGTGAGAAAAGAATTATTAGAATTTATGACTCACCATATTTACCAGAATCAGAAGCTGTATTTGCAATAACACCAGAAGGTTGTGTTGACGTAGAGAGTTCAGACTAGCCTTTAATTTATTGCATATGAGTGCCACAAGTTCCACAAAACTTCCATTTCATATTAACAACAGATTTGCAATAAGGACATCTTCCCTTGTATTCTAATGGGATGTGAGAAACATCTATATTCATCGATTCACCATATTTTGTTATGGGGGACACTCCCATCATTTCAGCTGGTTCGGGTTCCAAATCATCGATTAAGCTGGTTCTTAGAACTGAACTATTCTGATACTCATCATATGGTAAAACTGTCTCTCCAATGGATGATTCTGAAAAAAGACTTTGAATATCCATATTATCAATATCCATCTGAACAGGATCAGTATAAAATCTGTTAGGGGGAGATTGTGACTGACTAGAAGTTAGATTAGGTGGTTGTGAATCTAAGTCAACGTCATATGATGCTAATGAAGAATCTGTTTTTTCTTTTTTTGACAAGTTTAGTTTTTCAAAAATCTTACAGTGGGTAGATATTGGACAGGATTGGCTCCTAAATTCAAGGTTTGGGGAAGAATCAATAAAAGTTCGTCCAATTAGTAAGGAACCATTTAAAGGATGGATTTTCAAACCTTGTTCAAGAAGAGCTCTAAGAACCTCTTTTGGATCATAAGACTCACCATTTATCTCTATGATACCCTTAATATCACTTAGATTTATCATAACATGTACATATTTAGTTTAGTAAGTTAAAAAATAAGTATCATATCAATATGGACGGGGGTATTACTATTTTAATAGAAGACCTATCCATCTTGATATTTTAAGTGAATTGCTTTGGTTACTCTTGTTAACCAATCATCTAGTTTAGCGATTAATTCAGAATGGACTTCAGGAAGAAGTACATCTGCTTGAGGCATTTTTGAAACTCTTTGAACCCAAGAGTTTAGTTCATATAACATTGGTGACATTCCGACATGAGTTTCGACCTCATCCCTCAAATCCTCTATCATCTTTGATATGTTCCCACAACTACTAGTGGGGCTAACCAATTGTGTTATATGTTTAAATTTCTTGGAAACAGCATTAAAAGCTGCATCAGCTTCAGCTGATACCCCTTCTCCTGCATCTTCTTCAGCTATACCTGGAGAAGTATATTCTTCAGGAGCTGGCTCAGCTGGTACTGCGACTGAAGGAGTAGATTGTTTTTTACCTTTGGTTTTGGGTTTTACTGGAGCTGCAACTGCAATAGCCCCCAACCCATCAATCTTAGAGTTTAAGTTTGTAATCATCTCCTTAATTCCAGGGATTTCGCCAAGTTTAAGACCTACCTCAGAAACCTGATTTTCAACATTAGAAAAACCTGCCATCTTTGTTTCTAATTGTGTAATTTGAGTTGATAGTTTAGAAATTGCATCATTTACATTTTGAACAAGAGTTGAAAGCTTATTGATTGAGTTAATTAATTGAACTAACATTTCCTCTGGGTTACTCATACATATTCACATATAGTAATCAATATCAAATTAAAAAAATCTTTGGATTAGGCGTAATCAAAAACTAGCTCCCTTTTATCCTCTGAATCAAATTTTGTTTAGGAGAGACATAATCTTAATATATCTAGCAAACTTTTCATAGATGAAGGCTAATGAGCGAAAGAGACATCGTGGAATTACTAGTTAGATGGCGTTCTGTGGCAATGATGTTAGAAAGAAAAGAATTTGAGAAAATTGCAGGAGATCAAAAAGGATTAACTGCAGCCATACTCATGATACTTTTAGAGATGCAGAACAAGGGTTCAGGAGGATACTAGTTACAACCATCCTTAAAAAAACATACTGGATATGAATCAATGTTAGCAGAAGAAGAATTTTGGCCTAGAATAGCAATCGAAGCCAATGAATTAAAAAAAGAATTGCCAACATTCAAACCAATAGACGGAAATACACTTCAATGGAGGGGTTTTATTTTTGGAGCAGGTTTATATGAAAATGGTGTTTTTGTACTGGATATTGATATTCCAAGAGAATATCCATTCAAGCCTCCAAAGGTAAAAATGCTAACAAAGGTTTTTCACGCTAATGTATTTGATACAAGAATATGTGTAGGGGTTCTAGGAGCAGATTGGACCCCAGCGAACAATCTAGTTGATGTTATAGAATCAATTCGTTTCATTTTAAGTAATCCAAACCCTGATGATCCTTTAAATTCAACAGCTGCTAATCTGATGAAAAGAGACCCTAAAGAATATGCTAGAAAAGTTCGAGAATATGTAGAAAAATATGCTACATTTGATCAGATAAGTAAATATAATTTATAGCAAACCCTCTTTTATTACAATATAACTGAATCTATCATCATAAGGAATTTTTATTTAGAGTTAAGAAAATAATAAATCAATGTCACAGGGTTACGTACAGGAAATATTCTCAAGTTTCCAAGGTGAAGGCGCAGCAGTTGAGGGAAGTTGTTATGGATTAAGGCAGATTTTCATCAGATTTTCAGGATGTCCTCTTGCTTTAGGTGTTCATGGAACAAAAGGTTGTATCTGGTGTGATTCTCCGAAATCTTGGAGTACAACTCCATTAAAATGTTTTGTGGAAACACAAGCAGGAACTCAATCCTTTAAAGAAATAGCTAACCCTTTGACACCTGAAAATATTGTGGATTTTGTGAAAAAGCTTTCTACTAAAGATTTACACTCTGTAAGTTTGACAGGGGGAGAGCCCTTGTATCAGGAATCTTTTTTTGAAGATATTACTAGCCGTCTCAAAGAAGCAGGATATAAAACATATTTAGAAACAGCATACACAGATAATTTTGTGTTTCTAGAAAAAGTCTCAGAAAAAATTGATTTTGCATGTATAGATCTAAAGGATAAAACAGCGAATGCTGCTTTAGAATGGGAAAATCTTGTAAATCAAGAAATAGAAATGAGTAGGATACTAAAAAATGCAGGAACTAAAGTATTTGCAAAAACTGTAATAACCAAAACCTCAAAAAAAGAAGATTTTGAAATTATTGCAAAGAAGTGTGGATCCATAGATCTTCCCATTGTCATCCAATTTGTTACACCAATAGTTAATTCTAAGGTTGAACAACCAACATGGGATCAAGTGAATGATTTCTCTCAAATTGCTGGGAAATTTCTTTCACCTGAAAAAATAGGGATTTCAATACAAATGCACAAAGCCATAAAAATCTTGTAAGGTATAAAGATGAATCTAAATAGCAAAAAACTATCAGATGTTCAAGCGGATGAATCAAAGATTCAGATAGGTATTAGGAGAGTAGGTGTAAGTGATATTCCAAAAATTATTCGTAGGAAACGTTTTGGTGAATATAATGAATTATCAGCAAAAATAGATGTTTATGTCGATTTATCCCCTTCAAAAAGAGGAATTCACATGTCCCGAAATCTAGATGCAATTAATGAAGTTATATCAACACTTACAGGAGAAGTTATTTCTGATTGTGAAGAATTATGTTCTCAGATTGCGGAAAAAGTTCTTTCTATTCAACCAGGAGCAACTAATGCTGAAGTAATGTTAATTGCAGATTATGAAATGGAAACTCATTCAGAAGCTATCGGAAGGAAGAAATCCAGTGTCCACAAATTAAGAGCTGGAGCTATTGCGCATAAAAATGGAGAAAATATTAGAATTACTAAAATAATTGGTGCAGAGGTGGAAGGAACAACAGTCTGCCCCTGCTCTCAAGAACTATCCAGGGATTTTACAAAGGAAAAACTTACAGAAAAGGGGTTCACAGAGGAACAAGTAAATTATGTACTTGAAACTATTCCTTTAGCTTCGCATAATCAAAGATCAAAATCAATTTTAGTACTTGAACAACCAAGAGATGCAGAAAGAATAGAACTTGAAGATATAATTGAGATACTTGAAACATCGATGAGCTCTCCTACTCATGAAGTGCTAAAACGAAAAGATGAACAAGCTGTTGTTATCTATGCACATCAACATCCAGCTTTTGTAGAGGATGTTGTAAGATCAATTTTACAGAAAGTTTCTAAAAAATACTTTAATCAGCCCCCAGAAACAGTAATTTATATCAAACAAATTAACTATGAAAGCATTCATCAACATAATGCAGTGGCAGAAGTTAAAATATCTCTAAAAAAATTGATGGAACAACTTAATGGATTGGAAAGAAATGAAAACAATCAATAAACCGCCATATCATATCATTGTAGAAGATTTCGCTAATCATATGATTTATGATGGATCTCAACTTTCAAGTCATTTCACTGCTGAAAAATATGGTATAATAGGTGATAGTATTCTTGTTTTCAGAGGGGGAATGAAGCTTTCTCCAAAGGAAATGGTTGATATTAAAGATATTCTCAGAGAATCGCACTTGAGTAATATTTTAATTAGCTCTGATGATTCCCTACATTTCATAATTGAGGAATTTGATATACAACCACCAAATATGGAACTAGAATATTACAGACTCCGAATATTAGCTTATACAGTCATCGATATTTTGAAGGAAAAAAGTATAGAGATTGAAAGAAAAGGAACAGACATTTTCGTTGATGGAAAAAAACTAAACGTGGGAATCGCTACAGTAGGAGTTTCAAGTAGTAAAATCCACTTTGGAATTAATATCCTTAGCACAGGAGTTCCAGAACATGTTCAAGCTATTGGTTTAGCAGACCTCGGAGTAAAAACAGAAGAAATACAAAGCTTGGCAATTCAAATAGCTGAAAAATATGTAAGTGAAATATCCAGAATTAAAGAGGATATTGCAAAAACTAGAACAATATAGGTGATAAATTGAAATTAAAAATCTCTGGTGACAAATTAACTTTCGCTTCAGCACATATGTTAACAAGACATGATAAATGTGCACGCCTCCATGGCCATAATTATGATGTTGAAGTTGAAGTTGAGGGAAAAATGGATGAAAATAATATGTTAATTGATTTTGGAATCTTCAAAACAGCTGTTGGGAAGATAGTAAAACAATTTGATCACAGAATTCTTATTCCCGATTTTAACGAGGACCTAAACATAACAACCACAGATAAACAAGTCACTGTTGACACATGTGATGGAAGATATTATCGTTTTCCAAGAGAGGATGTAATTTTGCTTCCTTTAGAAGCAACCACTGTAGAGCTATTGGCTAAATATTTTCACAGTCTAATAAAAAAACAATATCCTCAATTTAAAATAACTATTACAATAGCAGAGACACCTACAAGTGTTGTGACATATACAGAATGAGATGTTTAAGTGAAAATAATACATGAGTAATACGAAAATATCAGTAGATAACAGGTGAAAAATATGCGAAAAGCGATTGTCTTGTTTTCGGGGGGAATGGATTCCACTGCATGTTTATATTGGACAATGCAGAAATATGATGAAATAATTTTGCTTAGTTTTCTTTATGGTAGTAAAGAAGATCAAACTATTATCAAGGTCAACAAAAAGTTTTCCTCCTTGCTTTCTGTTGAAACTAAAATTATCAATTTGCCTTTTCTAGAAGAATTTTCCCAAGAAGCTGGTTCTAGTCTTACAAAATCTGAAAAGAAACCTCCAGAAATTAGCTCCTTTGAACAATTAGATAGGGAAAATTTAGCCTTGCAGACTGCTAAAGAAGTTTGGATCCCAGGAAGAAACATTCTCTTTCTCTCAATAGCGGCTTCTTTAGCTGATAGTTCAAAAGTACCAACAGATATAATTTTTGGAGCTAATAAGGAAGAAGGAACCACATTTCCAGATAATACCTTAGATTTTGTTAACAGGATGAATAAATCAATTGAATTGGGGTGTCTAAATCAAGTTACAATTCAAGCCCCATTCCATGATTCAGATAAGAAGGACATAGTTGTATTTCTTACTGAAAACAATGCCAAAATGGCTTTTTCATCATCCTGCTACCAAATAGAGGAATGGACAAATGAAGGAAAACCAATACATTGTGGCACCTGTGAGTCGTGCCAAAGGAGAAAAAGAGCTTTTCTTCAAGCAAGTATAGACGATCCCACAGAATACAGATAACTTTGGAAAAAATGTTTTTATGTGTGAACAACATAGTGTTGACACTGGGGTGTTATCATGGGTCTTCGGATTTTTTCAGTTAGGAGAGATGGTAGTTATGGTGAAGTACCTGCAAGAAGAGAGAGTTTTTTTGAAGATAATGGAGCATACTTGATTATAGACAGGGTAGAAAAAAGAATCTATGTCTATAGAAAAGATGGAATCCCTTCCTCTTTAGCTTACTGGGCAGGAAGAGCCGCAACGAATCTTAATACAAAAAAAGGATCAAAATACAAAGTCATCAACATAGAACAAGAAGAAAGGGATAGAATATTACCTGAATTGATACAAAAGTTAGAAGAAAACGCTTCTTCAGAATCCTCTACAAAGACAGGTTTAGGGGGGAGTGCTTATGTTTATGGTGAAAAAATAGTTTCTGCTACTCATACCATTAGCAAAACAACGAGTGAAATCAAGTACGAAAAGGAATTAACAGAACCAAAACCAAGACAAGAAGATTTTCAAACGATGAAGGATTCAGAAACATATGACTTTGAGGAAGTGGCTAAAACCCTTGCATCCAAAATTCTGTTTGATTCAAATATCGAGCACCTTAAAAAAGTTGAAAAACCACCACGAAATAAGCTTAGAAATGAATTAATTAAAAAAATCGATGGTTTATTAGATAAGATGTACTAGAAATCTGAAATCGCTTTAAAATTACTTCCTTTTTCTAATTTTCGCAATAAAGAAGCCTTCAGTTTCATGCAAATGGGGATATAGTTCTTGTACTTCTCCATGTGGAGTAGTTCTTAGAGTTCCAATGATAGGCAGAGGTGTTTCTAATTTAAAATCTTCATTCTCCTGTAAAAAGGATGAAATTATGTTGTGATTCTCATCATGAAATAATGAACAAGTGGAATATATTATAGCTCCATCAAGTTTAACTAAGTGTGCGGCTTCTCTTAACAAGTCAGTTTGCAAGTCAACATACCAACGTAAGTCTCTTTGCTTCATTTTCCATTTGTTTTCTGGTCGTGAGGAATATGTCCCTGAACTAGAACATGGGGGATCAAGTAATATTTTATCAAAAGTATCGGTAGTTACTTTACTGAATTGTTTAGCATCACCTTGAATAATTTCTATTGGTTGAACACCAAGCATCTTCATTCTGTTTCTCAAAATTTTGATGCGCTCATCATTTATGTCTACGGCAGTAATCCTTGATTTATTATCTAACAAAGCTGCAATGTGCGAAGTTTTACTTCCTGGAGAAGCACACATATCAAGAATGAGTTCATTTGTTTTAGGATTCAGAACAAGTGAAGCTAAAGCTGAAGCTTTTTGTTGAATCACAATCTTTCCATTTTGAAACTCCCTTGTGCGAGGGATTGGAATAGCGGTTTTTTCAATTCTTAGCAGATTTGGAATTTCATTATCTCTTGTAAAAGCAATATCTTGTTCTTTAAATCCAAGAGTTATTTCCTCCATGTTTGATTTTAAATCATTTACACGAACGTACATAGGAATAGTTGTTAGAAAAGTTGAAAGGATTTTTTCTGCAAAACCCTCTCCCCATTGTCTGATAAACTTCCTTATTATCCATGTGGGAGTAGAATATCTCAGAGCTGCTTTGGATGCAAAATCATGCCTATTTTCATAAAGAACCTCCTCCTGTAATTTGTTTATAGAATGAAGAATATCCTCTAGTTCTAAATCGTTAATCTTCTTATAATGAGGTTTGAGTAAATCAATTACATGATTTATAGATTCTTTTTCTATTTTGAGAAGTTGAGTAGCCAATCTGAGGAGAGCTCTCATTCTGAAACTAATTTTTCTCAAAGAAAAGTAGGAGGAGCTTGTTTTAATATACAAATCAATTAGATTTAGCTTTCTATATATTTCAAAAACATGATAATAGATCACGGATTCATCATAACTTGTTAAATCATTATCTTGAATGTGATATCTGAGAATAGTTCTTATTGAACGACCTTCATCTACTTGCTCAAGTGAAGTTAGAATTAACGGAATTAAGGTATCCATATTCTCCCCCTAATTCTAGGATGGTCTCTTATACTACTTAAGTTTATCATCGTTTTTCCAAATCTTGATATCCTATCCACTCTTTTGCTTCAAAAGGATGGAAAAGAACTTTTTCATTTGTTTCAAGCTGAAGTACTTGAGCAAACTTACGTAAAGCTATATTACTATAATCAATAAACGGAATAAACAGAAAGTTCATTCTGTTCTTTTGATATATTGGAATGGAACTTGAATCCAAACTGAAGCTTACAATAGTATTAATTCCTGCTTCCTTCAAATCTTGAAAATCTGAACTTGAGAATTTTTCATCTTCTAATACAAATGATAATTTACTCTCTGGTTGTCCGAATGTGTGTGCAATCCATTTTTTGTTTAGATGACTTAAGGATGCAAAAAAATCTTGAAAACTCATTTCAGGCAAGTTCCATATTGTTAATTTCTTGTCAGTTTCTGTAACAAGGCTTGAATAATCCATCTTACTTAATCCTAGAGTTTGAAGGAAGTAGGGGAAGCTTCCTTTTATTGAATAAAGCCATTTGTGGGGTAATCTGATCGTTTTAATGTTATTTGTGATTAAAGATCTTAATAACTCAAAGTCTATTTCTGAAAGAGGAAATTCATTTTCTATTATGGATAAAGGCAATAAAGTTACAGCAACATTTGCTTTGTTCTCATTCATAAAATGTACGAGCTTCAGATTCATCAAAGGTGAAACAGCGATGCATTTCACATTAGTAGCTTTTAATTTATGTGGGGAAAAGGTACCAAATTCAATACCAAAGTCTTTTGAAAGTTTTGTTTCCCTATCACAGACATTGGCTACTGATTCGAGAATTTCATCTAATGATTTTGTCATTCTGAATCAAAGAAATATTAACAGCTTAAAAAACACTTTGGGGGCTTAGTTGAAACTGAAAAATAATAATAACTCAGATTAATTTAGTTGTTATTTATTTGCCAACCACATGAAAACCAAGCCTCCTTCATTTTGGGATTTTTCTCAAGGAATTTGTCTATTATTTTCTCAGGAACCTTGTTCATTGAACAAGAGAAGTTTGTGCATTTCTTGCAAGAATTACCTAGAAGGGCTTTAGAGAAATATCCAGCTACAGTAAGAAATAGAATAGTTGAGATTATTATTGCAATACCTAGAAAGAGATAGTCTCTATAATTCAAAGCAAAGAAAATAATACCCCAAATGGAACCTACAAACGGAAATAAGTCTATAAATCCTCCAAATATGAGCATTAACAATTTTTCAGCCTTAGATGCGGGTTCTGGTCTATACTTCCATAATTTAGGCATCCCCCTTAGAGCCCAGCATTTTAGAAATTTACCCTCTTTTTCATAGAAAGGACAGTGACTGCATAACAATCTTGGTTCTATAATTGTAAAGGTTAAAACAACAACACCAACATAAGAAATTAACATCCACCAATGACCAATCATTAAACCAGAAAAAACGAAAATACTACTTGCAAGAATTCTATAGAGAAGATTTCCAACGGTAAAGCGATTCGCAAATTTCTTATTTACAAAGCATATAAGCTTTCCTTCTAACTCACATTCAATACAGTTGGAATTTGGATCAGCAATACAATTGATAGGTAAGGAAGATTGATAGGGAGTCATACTCAGGTCTGAAAGAAATATTAAGTTCTTAAATGTTTATTCAAAAAAAACCGGAAAAAAGAAGAGGAAAAGAAAAGATAATTAAGAAATAATAAAAAATTCCGTTGCCCAAAGAATTCCATCATCATCTTCAGTATAAGTATAGTGAATTACATTTCCTATTTCAGCTAAAACAACTTGGTTCCAATGTGTTTCATTGAGATAATCCTGTGAGCATCGAATTATCTTTGAATTATTTAATTGGAACACAAAAATACTATTTCCGTCATCTACATATGAACCCAAATTATCAATTTCAGCTATTATGTACTCCTGTTGAGGAATTTCTGAAGCAAAGAAAGATTTGAACTCCGATCGAGCTTCTTTTACTACTTGAGAACCAGTTAAACCTTCAGCCTCTGCAATAGAAATGTAACTAGAATCTAATGCATCAATTACGCATACATGAGATAATCTTTGTACAGTTCCGCTTTGCCAATAAATAGGAATAAACCAAGCAAGTCTAAATCCTATTGATGTATTGAGAGTGTAAGGTACAGGCATCTGGACAATATAACTTCCCTCATTTGGAGCAGTTAGTTGCCCTTCTGCTAATTTTGCAGCTGTAATTGCAGAAATGTAACCCCGCTCTCTCAAGTTGTAAAAAATTGTTCCATTCTTTTTTATAATCCCAATTCCTGCTAAAGTCTCTAAAGAATCTTTTGGATGTGTTGCGAAGAATGCAAGAGTTGAGTTTTGATATTCGATATAACGAATGTCTTCTACACCTTCACCATAGAAACCGAGTCTATCAGAACTATAATGAGGAAATCCTGGCAATAAACGTATATTTCCATCGGCTGTTGTATCTCTTCTGTTTCCCCATTTCTTAATCCATTCTTCTTCAATTAAATCCTCTGAATAAATCTGTAAAATATGGTCAGGTGTTGTATCTAATTCATCAGTTGTATAGTGTGTCACTAAATCTCCTGTCTTAATATCAAGTACATCTATACCATCTGAAAACCATGCGCCATAGACGTTTCTAGTTGATCGTGTTACAACATAAACCCATTCTGTACCAGTCCACGTAGGATATGAACGCCAATACTTAGCATTTTGATCACGACGATAATTTTTCAAGTTGATATTATGGTTGTACCAAAGACCCTCAGCATAATTGAAATCATCTTTTGCGAAGTTGATAATAACAGGTTCAGCATTGGGATTATTGCCTTCTACTAGAATCAACCCCCAAGCAAGATTGAATTGTCCAGATTTCCATATCTGAGCTGATCGTTTAGGTGCATATATCATACACCAATAAATCGAATCATTGACATATATCACGTTAGCTTCCATCAATTCTGCATTTGAACCAAACACAGCTTTATTTTGTTCTGCTTTGCTTATTGCAAATTCTTTAGTAACAAGTCTTATGTTTTTATCAATCTCATTTTCTTCGTCTAGAACATTGAAAGGTAAATTTGTTGAGTCATAAGTGACAATGTTCTCAAAATATTTCGCGCTCAACATTGTTTTACGGACACCCAACATGGTATGACCACCTACAATGACAAGAAGTATCAAGATAACTATGGATAAGAGAGCATTCCTTCTTCGTTTTAATCTAACCAAGAGATTAATCCTACTTATCGTCAGTTCAAAGATCACTGTAGTAAGAGTTGTAACTGATCCTACTATAATTAGGTGCTCAATAGCTCCTATCATCATTGTACGATTGAGAAATCCAACTATCCAAACTCCTAGCAGCAACACTAAAAAAATTGATGCGGCGAAATATCCCAGTCCTTTGCTTCTTTGTCTTATGCGGAAAATTATCCAAATAAGAGGGATATAAGCAACAAATAATAGAAAAGTAATACTAGCATAACCCATAACTTGTGTAGGGGGATTTAGAATATAAATTTACTTCATCATTGTCATTGAATTTTTCACTATTCTTAATGGATATTCAAAACTTCAGGATAAAAGTATGTTAATGAAACTATGATAAGCTTTGTCAATCATTAGAAACTTTCTTGACAATAGATTTTTATCCAACTTTGAACAATATATCATTATGATCGGTGCAATCATCCTTGTAAATATAGCTGCCGATATTCCTTCAAATTTAATAGAAAAATACAACATTTTTACAATACAAGTACCTGTAGAGTTTCCAGATACTAATGAAGAACTATTATATCCAAGTGAAATCACTTATGATGAATTTTTGAAAAGAATCCATACCAGTAAAAAAGCTCCAAAACCCATTCAACCAAGCATGAAATACTTTGTAAGTACTTTCAAACACTTAGAAGAGGAAGGATATGAGGATATTTTCATAATAAATATGACGTCTAGGGGGACTGGAATCGTCAATACAGTTAGAGCAAGCATCATCCAATATCACAAACAGGGTGGAAAGAGCAAATTCCATCAGTATGACTCTAAAGAAGGATCTTTTGGGGTAGGAATCTTGGCTATTAAAGCAGCAAAACTTCTTAAAGAAGGTAAGAACTTCAAAGAGATAATTTCTCTTCTCAATGATTTCAAGAGTAAAGAACTAAGAACTACATTTACATTTGAAAGCTTGAAATACTTACAAAGAAGTGGTAGAATAGGTCTTATCAAATTCGTTATGGGGTCTCTTCTGAATATTTATCCTTGTTTGGAAGGAACACAAGATGGTGGGATTAACTCTTTTAATCAAGCAAAGTCATATGAAGAAGCAGTGGAAGCTATTGTGACTCAAGCATATAACTCGATGAAACACTTTGAGAATTTGGGATGTTATATCGTTTCTGGGAATGCAGAAAAAGGATCAACTCTTGCAAAACAGATTCTAACTAAACAATTTCCTAAAGTAAATTTCTATGGTATCATTCCAATGAGCTGTATAACATATAGTTTTACAGGTCCTGGTTCTGTGATTGTTGTCATGTTTAAAGATTTTGAACATTGAAGTGAATAATTGTTGAAAAACACAAAAAAGATTTAGCTTGTTATAACTTCATACCATTTTTTTAATGATAATGCCTTCCATTGCTCTCTTTTTGGAGGATAATAATCAAGTTTATCAGCTTGTTCAAGAATTTCTTCTTCGGTTCTTCCTTCAGTAATCATTCCCTTCATAAGTGAAATAACTTTGTTGAGATAAGCTAGAAACTCTTCTAAAGGTTCCTTTCCAGATATTGAACCATGACCAGGGATATAGTGTTCTACATCTAGTGATAGATATTCATTTAGAGCTTCTACCCATTTCAAAGGGTCTGAAGTAGGAGTTCCTCCCCATGGAAAGCTGTGATTAAAAAGGTTATCTCCTGCAAACATTACTTTGTAATTGGGGCAGTAAACATAACTGGATCCCTCTGTATGTCCTCCTGTTCGTTTTATAACAACTTTTACATGACCATCTACTAACTCATATTCGCTTGCAAATGTTTTGTTAGCAAGAACTATTTTTAATCCATCCAAAGCTAAAGGGTCTTCTGAATTCTTTTTCCATTCTTCTAAAGCTTCTGGAGTCCAATTATTCTTCTGTGAGTCAACCATTGCTTCATGGGTTAGCTGAGAAGTAATGATCTCACAATCTTCAAAGATCTGATTACCAAAAACATGATCTCCGTGAGCGTGAGTTATAAAGAGAATAGAAGCTTTCTTTCCTGTTTCTC
>JAUWJS010000127.1 GCA_030607575.1 Candidatus Heimdallarchaeota archaeon
ATGGTTTTAGGACTATTAGTTTTAACTAGTATTTCTAAAACAAATACAGTTCAAGGACAAGAGTATTCCTATCCTTCAGAGCTGACTATTGGAGCTTCTTATGAATGGGAAGTTACTGAGCTAAATATTTTGGGATCAGTAAGCACAAGTTTTCTTGATTATGGAGATGATACTCTTGAACTAGGAGATAAATTCTCGGTAATACTGCTTGACAATATTAACAATGTTACAAACGGAACCCCCTCAGAGTTACTAAATCCAGCTAATATTTGGGCTGAATTTTATCTTAATGGTGAATTTAAAACTAATATCACAAGCCAGATTGGATTGTTGGATCTTAATTGGATTGGACTTCTGTCTATAGGTATGGATGAGTTCTTCTTACAACCAACAACATATGAAAATGTAACTGGAGTTTACAATAATTTTGAAATTCTAAATGAAAATTTCCCACAGGCAGTTGTAACAGCAGAAGAAGAAATAGAATACCACGGGTTTTATGGACATAGTACTATAAAAGCTACTCAATCATCCAAACTAACTTCAAAATCATGGACTATAAAACTTCAAATCGAAGAAGAAGAAATTGAGGACGACTTACTCAATCCTGTGAATTGGGAAAAAACTATTGAGACAACTTCAAGATATGTTGAAATTAGATTCAATATTAAAACAGGCTTATTATCCTACTTAGATTATGATTATGCTTGGCATCGTGAAAGAACTGTAGAAGGAGCACTAGATATTGATGATAACTCAATCAATCTTCTTATCGAAAGTACAACCCTTCCTACAGGTGTACCTTTTGATTGGGCATATTCTGTTATTGGTTTGGCTCTAGTAAGTGTAATCATCTATAAACGAAAAAGAAGATAATTTCTTCTTTTTAACTACTTTTTTAAATTCTGAATTCTTCTAGTAAATGTGATAAGAAGCAAAATTACTATTAGTTCAGAAGATTATTACTCTTGTGAATTAACAAAGAAAATTCCGGTTAGAGTGTCGATTCTCGCAATCAATGGTGCAGAAGGATTAGGCTTTTATGAGGCTGTAGATAATAGAATTGAATCATTAGAAAAATACGTTGAACAAATGAAAAAATCGATGCAGGTTGTTAATATGAAAATTACTCATAAGTCCTCAACTAGATATTGGACTAGAGTAACTCATAAACTAGATTTTCCCTCCATTCATGAAACCATTTTGGAAAGTGGAAGTATGACAATTCTTCCAATCGTCATTGAAGATGGAGTACAGTATCATAATATTCTTTCTCCTACTCCTGATGCCTTTAGAAAACTATTGAAACAGCTCAAAGAGAGATTTTCCAATATCAATCTGAGGGCGCTTTCGTCAAAACCTACTGATACGTTACAAGAGTTGTTAACAGATAAGCAGTATGAAGCGATTGCACTTGCTTTTCAAAAAGGATATTATGAAATCCCTAGAAAATGTACTTTGGAGGGACTAGCTCCTATACTAGGAATAAAACGAGTGGCTTTACAAGAGAGAATAAGAAGAGCCGAGCAAAGAATTGTGGAATATCAGCTTGTTTACTCCTGAACAACAGTAATCGTTTCGTCCTTTTTCGTTTTAAGTAAAGGTAAAATTAATCCAGAAATAGCTACTATAATTAATCCAATCCACTGGATTCCTGAAGGTCTCTCAGCGAGAAAAATCACTGCCAGTATTGTTATTTGAAACAGCATAGTATTATTAATAATTGAGATTTCAACAGCTCTCAGTCTCTGCATAGCATGATTCCAAAGAGTAAAAGCTAAAGCAGTATTTACAATGCTTAACCAGAGTATATATCCTACTGAGACGGGGGATAGTTTAGGTATTCCTTCTACAATAAGACCAGAAATTAGTAAAATCACAGATCCTATAAACATGCTAACTGAAGTAATAACAACTGAACTTACTTCTTTAGATTGGTTTATTGATCTCCCAATAATTGCCGACAACGCATTTGCTAAAACCCCCACAATGACAATTATAAGTCCTAAAATTCTCAAATTAAGTGGAATTGAACCAGAAGATGATATGAAAAGTTGCAAATACCCTGAGACTATGTTAAATTGAGTACTGATTAATTCAGGACTTAATAGAAAGTAAAGTAAAGCTCCTCCCAAAGCAACTATAACTAATAGAATTTGTACTACGTTTGACTTCTCCTTTAGTAGTATGTTCGCAGAAAAGAGGACAATAATAGGAGTAAAACTAAGTAAAAGACTTACTGTGATAGCAGGAAGATACTGTAAACCAAGAAATTGCGCTCCTTGAGTTATAGAATAAAAAATAACCCCATAAAATGCTAGTTTTGACCACCATCTCACAGACAGATTCTTAATTTCATGTCTATATTTTGAAAAAGAAAATACATAGATAAGGAGAATAGCTGATGCAACAATATATCTCATCCCCGCAAAAATAAGGGGGGGAATCTCCTCAAGACCAAATTTTATTACTGGCCAAGATGATGACCATAGGATTGTAACAAAAAATGCTTGAAAGACCGTAAAGCCTTTCTTCTTTGTCAATCTAGATATTCTCTGCATACTAGTTTACACCTATTCACAAACAACTAAGAAATTCCAATCAAATTAAGTTTTTCCCGTCATAAGACGGGAATACAAAAAGAACTTAAAAGATAAAAGGATAAAAAAAAGAAAAACAAAGATCCAAGATCTAAAAGAAGAAATAGAGATTAGGGAATGTATTTGAGAGTTTCAAGAAAATCTATAACTCCAGGAGCACCTTTTTTGATTCCAAATACTCTAAAAGATTCGACAGTTTCCTTAACAAGGTCCACATCAATATCTCGTGCAAATCTGCAAGCACCAATAGCAAAAATCTTCATTTTTGTTCCAGCTTGAAGATGCTTTTCAAGAGTATTTTTTCTAATATTAACAGCACCAATTGCAAAAAAAGAGCCTGGTTCGCTGGATGTTTCTTTTGTTATTGTTTCAAAGGTAAAAGAACTCTTCTCAATCTCCTGTTTGATTGATGTTCGGATGAATTCAGTTCGAGTGTTGTAAAAACCTTGATCTACTAAGTAATCAATCTTTCCCAAATCTACAGCAGGAAGGTTAATTGTTATCTTTTCATAGTTTTTTTCTGTTTTTTTGTCAGACATGTATGTCACCAAAGGATGTTCTATGCCATCCATGTGGCTGGTCTTTTATAACTGTTTTGGTGTGTGATTTAATAAAAAGGGAACAGATATTTCAAAAACGATGAGTGCTATATGGCTAATTTCTTTATTTTTTTATTAGCTTATGCTTTTGTTTCTTATTAGAAATGACTTCTTCTTCAAAAGTGTAATAATCTATTCAGTTCGAATATTCTAGAAGATAAGCCTTTTATTTAAGCTTAACCTTCACAGTATCACGAATGCAAGAAGACATAGAGGCGGTTCTGGAAAGGCAAACAGTCTTAGGTAAATTTCTCGATAGGTTAAACTATCGAACACTCCGCCACATATATACATTGATGAATAGAATGTTATCCTCTATTGATCGCTTTCTAAGTTCAAATGAAGATAGCATTTATACATTAAGAACAACCCTTTTGTCTTCAATGTCCATGCTTGCACGAACATTTTATCAAAGCTCATTAGTTGATTATCTTCGTTCAGGAGGTAGAACAGCTACAGAATTTGAGGAAGAGGTAGAACGAGCATATTTGAAAGGTATGAATGAACGTGAGATAATCGTTCAAAAAATTGAAAATACGTTAGTTAGAGGTGGGGAGCTACTAGAATTAAAAGAGATTGTAAACAACACATGGCAGGATATTTATTACAGGACTTCACCAGAATCCTCAGCGGAGGAAAATCTTCGAAATAACCTCTCCTTAGTAATGGAGAAACAAGATGAATATATAACACTGCACAAATCAAATGTAACAGAATTAGAAAGCCAAGAAGTACAAAAAGATTTGATAAAACAAATAACAGATTTATCATACCAAGCAATTGACCTTGGGGACAAAGCACAAATGACTTTGCATGAATTGCTTGATATCTGTATATTGCCGTTAGTATCAATCTATGATGATGAATCGTTGAGTGCAGAAAAAATCTTATCACAGATTCAGATGCTTAAATCAAAATCTAAAGATGTTCTAAGTGAGGATGAAATAGGAAAGTTGTGTGATGTTCTTTCATGGGGTTTAGATGATATCAGCAATTTTGATGATCTTATTAATCTGGGAAAAGAATTAAGAAATGAATATGCTGCTTTGCTTTCGGAATTTCTGGTATATTTGGTTGATATTGATCTGGGCATTCAAGAACTTGAATCTTTTATTTTAGAGAGTCCTGAATAGCATATGCCAAAAAGAAGGATTTTTATTAAAATTGAAGAATCATACACTAATGACTTATAATTTGTGTCTAAATAGAGATTACTTAACTTTTTCTTGTGCACATTTTGTAATTGGAGAAAACTTCTATGAACCGCTACATGGACATAATTATAAGATCCTAATTAATGTTTATGGGACACAGGGAAAAGATAACATGGTCATCGATTTCCATGACATTAAAAAAATCTTGAAGCCTTTTGTTGATTCTCTGGATCATTATGTTCTTGTTCCATCTAAAAATAAGTTTCTAGAGATTACAGAAAAAGAAGAACAAGTAATAATTAAAATTCCTCATCTCAATAAAGAATATGAACTACCTGCATCAGATGTTGTTTTACTCCCTATTGAAAACACAACTGTTGAAGAGATGAGCCATTATTTTGTTCAACTCCTAGCACAAAGTGATGAAATTAAAAGAGAAAATATAAGCCAAGTTACAGTTACTGTTTATGAGTATGAAGGGCAAGGTGTAACTACTGAATTATTCCCAGTTCATGGGGATTAATCTACTTTTTAACTAAGAAAATATCTTGGCCAGTGTTAGAACACCAATTGATTATCGACTTAGCAATAGTAAATTTTTTCAGTTTTCGCTCTTTGGCTTCTTTGTTCAATTTTGACATTTTAGAATACTTGCCTATTTTTGTCCCGAAGTCATACCCAATTAAGCCAATTTTTGATGCTGACATAAGAGTGGATAAACAAATTATTCTATCCCCATCAGTAAATCCAAAGAAGTTAAAGGAACCAGGTAAAGGAGATGTCTGTGTGGAAATTATGAAAGATTTTTTAGAAATTTGAACAATATTAGCCTTAACAGCTTCTAAGTTATCTCCATGTACATGAACAATAGGTATAGATCCTTTTAGTTGAGCAGTTAGTTGATCGCCAATTGCCCCATCTAGATCAGTAACTATGAAATTTGGAACAATTCCTTGGGAAATGACATAGGAAGTAGCCCCATCAGCTGATATTAAGACATCTGAAGCCTTAGCATGTTTCTCGAGGTATTCAGAAAAGTCTTCTTCTAAATGGATACCTGGAGCTATTGCATAAACCAATTTTTCTTCAAGTATGTTTCGTAATTTAATTTCAGAATAATTACTTGGATGGGATTGTATAATTTCTTGAAGAGCTTTTAAGTCTTCATTATCGTCAATATTTAGAAATTCGCAAATCTTTGGATACCAATGTTCAGCCCATATTTGTAAAGAAAATTTGAGTTTCTCTAGTTCATAGAAAGAAGATTCAACTGTGTCAAAAATCATCTAAATCCCCTTCATCACTTTCTAATTCTTCTATGGTTAGTGACCTTTTACTATGTATACGAGTAAACTCTGATTCATAGCGTGCCTCTATGTCTCTAAATGTTATTCCACCAACTAGAGGATATTTAACATAGATAGGAACTTTGGACAACCAACTTTGCATATTCACAACCAGGCTTGTAAATAAAGCCATCAAAATACCACTTATTCCTCCAATTAGAAGAGCAAAAGTGAACCATTTCTTGGTATATTTCCAATATCTCTTTACCTGGATTCTGAAACGATTTCTAAACTTGAGAGGTTCTTTCTCAGTTTTTTCCTTCTCTGTCACAAAATAATAATAGCTTTTAGTGATTTAACTTTATTTGTTATCTTATGTCTTTCAGGGATGAATTTGACAATTAAGTTCAAACAACCAAAGAAGAAAAATAATAAAGGTCTAAACTTGTCTATGACAAAGATTGATTAATTTCAATATAATCTACATATTAGAAAGCATCATCTTGAATTATCTGTAAAGAAGCAGAGTGGTATCATGCAAAGAAACTATAAGAGACTATATTCAATATTTTTCGTTATTTTATTCTATTTTGCATCTGTTAATCAATCGAATGTTGGATCGGCAGTTCGGATTTACAACAAGACCCTCTCTTCTAAAAACTCTGATGTGAGTTTCATTTATATTGATGACCAAGACAGAATGATAGTTCTTCCACAGGA
>JAUWJS010000096.1 GCA_030607575.1 Candidatus Heimdallarchaeota archaeon
ACGATATGGAAGGAAGAACAATTATGCCAGGAATAATTGATGGTCATTCACATTATATGGCATCCTTATTCTGGATTGGTGAAAGGTACACCATCTATGAAGCTCAAAATATAGCTCTAGCCAATGGTTATACCACTTTAAACGAAAAAAGCATTGACATTGGTGAATTTGAATGGCTTCAATCAGCAGAACAGAATGGTACCCTTCGTCTTCGAGTCAACGCTTTTCTTATTTACAATTTCGCTTGGCTTGAAAATAACGAAACCGTTCTTGTTGGTGCATGGGAACCAGATATTGTTCCAGTTCTAGATCATGATCGAAAGTTTCGCGTTCCTGGATTTAAGATCTATTTGGATGGTGCTTCTGGAAACAGAGGTTTACCAGCAATGAGTGACCCCTATACTCAGGAAATGATAGATTTATGGGGAATTATCAATCCTTATGGAGATCTTTATTTTAATCAATCAGAATTAAATTCAGTTGTAGATTCTATTCATGATAGAGGTTTTAGTGTAGCTGTTCACGCGATGGGTGATAGAGCAACTGAAACTATCCTAAATGCAATAGAATATGCTTTGAATGGGACAGATAATGATGATGCACGACATCAGATTGAGCATAACAGCTTCATCAGAGAAGATCAAATCGCTAAAGCTTTATCACTTAATACTATTCATTCAGTTAGAGGATATTTCCCAACTTATTGGCAGCAAGAGTATGAAGATCTTTATGGTGCAGTATGGATGGAAAGGACTGTAAATAGATATTCTCTACCTGGTGAAGGTCTTCACTCATATTTAGAAACTGATTTTGGATTTCTTCATGGTTATGATGAAGATGACTGGAGCAGATCAAGTAATATTAGACCTTTCTTACATTTATGGGGTTTAGTCACTAGAAAAGCTATTGATGAAAATGGTACAATACATGACCCCGATCCATGGGTTGCAGAGCACGCAATATCTGTTGAACAAGCATTAAGGATGATGACTATTGAAGGAGCATATGCAGCGAAACAAGAAGATTATATCGGTTCTTTAGAAGTTGGAAAATATGCAGACCTTATTGTTATAACAGATGATCCTTTAACAACTAATCCTGACAACATTAAAGATATTGAAGTTTTACTCACAATGGTTGATGGTAAGATAGAATTCTTGTGGTCTAGTCACACTTTTCCAGTAGTTTGTGAAAATAGAACCTCTAATACGAGCATAGAAACATGGATTGCACTTCTAGCAATCTTTAGTGTAATCATAGTTAGATACAGAAAGAACAATAGGTTTGATAGAGGAATTTAGAAAAATTAGTTTTAATACTTCTTTTCTTAATATTCTCTTATATCTTGAATTCTGACTCCACTTTCAGCTTTCTTTTCTTCCTCTTCTAGAAATTTATCAAACCCTTCTTTTTCAATGAACTTGATGTGATCAAATAGATAGGAATATCGTTTTCTCTGATAATCTGTATGAGGACAAACGGCAAAATCATCACAAACTAGACAATTGTCAATAGTGTTTTGTTGGATTTTTTCGCATTTCTTAACGTCACACCAGCCCTCTGTTGCGTTCCTACATCCTGGACAAGTTGAGTTTGAGAACCATTCTAATCCTTTGATAAAATTGTCATAATCAAACGATTTTTCTACATCCTTCAACCAAGAATAATCCTGATAACCCATTCTTTGAACTTTACTGCAATGTTTTCAACTTCAGCTGTAAATCCTCTACATTGACCACAATATACTCCACAGCGAGCTAACTTCTGATTAAGAGACATAGTTTAACTTCCTGATTTAAATATAAAAAGAGTAAGGTAATTTTGAGAGAATCTTAGTTTTGTAATATTCACATTCCTTCCAATTTTGGGTTTCACCTTTAAATTTAAAACATTCCACGAACCCTAAAATATACTAATCTAGCAAGTAAAGCTATTCAATGGGATAAAGTGAATTTATGAAGCGTTCAAAATATAGAAAAGAAGGAATAGTATTAGGATACAATGAATTTACAGAATATTCAAAAGATGAAAAAGTCGGAGATAGTATAGATCTTGAAATTTATGTAAAAGTACTTGGATTAAACTCTCTTCATTTAGGACTTTGGCAAAAGGGGCAGCCTGTGACAATGGATGAAGTGCCAAAAGCACAAGAAAACTATACTATAAAGTTAATTAACATGTTTCCAGAAGAAGTAAAAACTGTTCTAGATGTAGGGGCAGGAGTTGGAGATAATGCTATTTATTTGGCAAAAAAAGGTATGAAAGTTACCTGTATATCCCCTTCTCCGAGTCAAGAGAATTACTTTGCAGAGAACGTTCTAGCTGAATACGATAATATAACTTTTATCCGAAGTAGATTTGAAGATCTTGAAATCAACGAAAAATTCGATGTAGTTTTAATGAGTGAATCAAGTAACTATTTTCCTATGGAGTATGGTCTTGATCAAACTATTAGGTACTTGAAAATAGGTGGATATTTGGTCATGGGAGCTCATTTTCGAAAGGATAATCGAACAGATTTCAAGGAAATGCATGTTCATGAGACTTATTTAGAAAATGCAAAAAAAAGAGGCTTAATTCTAATAGAGGACATTGATGTAACTGATCAAGTGATTCAAACAGTAGAATTGATGCACAATATTTTCAAATATATCCCTCCGATTACTGATGTACTAATCGATTTTTACAAAAAATCATTTAGGAAAAAGTACAAGTTTATTTCCAAACTAGTTTCAATGTTTTTCAAACAAGAGATTGAGCTGGTAAAAGAACTTTTACTTAACGTTGGACCACGTAGAACAGATCCAAAGCCATTCCTTGAATACCTTACTTACAGATTTATAGCTTTTAAGAAAGGAACAGATTCCCAGTAGAAGTTTACTAAATCCCATCTGCTTTGGAAAGAGTGAAAATATCCAAATTATCAACTAAAGGCATAATTGATTTAATTCAGAATTTTATGTTTAGAAGACATTAGAAAGACATTATTTCATAGATAATAATTTGGGTGGTACTTCTCTCAGACCTTATACTATTGATGGTGGAGCTGGTTCAGTAGATCCTTACCCATTGCCAACCAATCCTTTGTAGAACCTTTGTCCTTCCTTTCTATTTTTAGTAATACTTGTTTAACTAAATCTTGCTCTTCATTGTTTATATTGTAAAAGAATAAAGTCGAAATACATCTCTGTATATTCCCTTTTAACAAACTTTTAAAATAGCTTCTTCCTTTTCAATTTATCTTTAATCGAGGCTAGTGTATGGTTAAAACTAAAGAATCAAAAGCTAAGAATCCCTATGTAAAGTGGTTTTTTGTTCATGTATTGAATCATAAAGCACTTTTTACTATTAATTTCATAGGGATAGTTGCCGTAACCTACACTCGAACTATTATACCGATTCGAATTGGAGCGATAACTGATTCTATTATACAAAAGTTAAAACCAAGTTTAGGATTAGCCTTTCTAGAATCTTCAGGTTTTGGGTTGATGATTACATTTACTCAAAGTCTCATCATTACAATGTTAATTCTTCTAGTTTTCTATTTTCTCAGAAATATAGTTGAATACACCACTTGGATGATTGGGCACCAATTAGGTTCTAAGACTGAACAATCTATGCGAAGAGAATTCTTTGTAAATGTTCAGAATAAACCTCTAAGTTTTCATGATAGCATTAAAACAGGAGATTTACAAGCTTTAGCCACAAATGATCTTCGTGTAGTTAATACCTTAATAGCACATGGTTCGTTTTACATTTACCCCTTTGTACAAACTATTGTTACTCTTGTGCAAATTCAAACTTTTAATTATTGGATGGCTTTACTTACAGTACCTTTCTTGGGATTGTATGTATTTTTTGTACTACGATATCGAAAACATTTGCTTCCTTATTCAAAAGATTCCTTAAGAAAGCATGCAGATGTTACTGTAGCATTACAGGAGAGTTTGAATAGTGTACAAGTCACCAAAGCCTTTTATGCAGAGAAAGTTGAATATAGAAAATTTAGAAAATCAGTACAAGCATTTAGAAATAATAGACTAGGAGAAATAAGAATTCAAGCTCGCTTTTATCCATTATTAACTCTTTACGCTGCCATAGGTGTTTCCTTAGTATTTGGTACTATTTTAATCCAATATGATTTAATGACAATAGGACATTTAACAGCTGTACTTCTATTGTTGATAGCACTTATTCATCCAACCACAATGATTTTTTGGGCGACTAGAGATATGATCAGAGGATTTGGTGCAAGTGAGAGGTTGTTTGCTACAATCTCAACTGGTAAAGTAGAATTATTACCTGAGAAAAGAACTGATTATTCAGACGTCTTCAAAGGTTCAATTGAATTTCAGAATGTTTCATTCACCTATCCTAATGGAAATCCTAAGAATCCTCAAGTCTTAAAGAATTTGACATTTAAAATAGAACCTAATCAAAGTGTAGCATTAGTAGGTCCAACTGGTTGTGGGAAAACAACTCTAGCTAAGCTATTGTTAAGGTTATACGACCCTCAAGATGGGACGATTTTACTAGATGGTAAACCAATTCAAGAATATCCCTTGGAAATGGTTAGGCAGCAAATATCTTTAGTTGAACAAGATATCTTTTTGTTCTCACAAACTATAGGTGAGAACATTAAATTCGGTTTTCCTGAAGCTTCAGAAGAAAAGATTATAGAAGTAACTAAGTTAGCCTATGCTCATGATTTTATAGCTAATTTTGACAAAGGGTATGATACAATCGTTGGGGAGCGAGGAATAACTTTGAGTGGAGGAGAGAAACAACGTATTGCAATAGCTCGCGCCTTTCTTACTGATCCCGATGTTTTAATTCTAGATGATTCGATGAGTGCTATAGATAGTGAAACTGAGGAGAATATAGGTAAAGCAGTCAAGAATATCTTACGAGATCGAACTACTTTGGTTATTACTCACCGTTTGCATACTATCCGAACTTCTGATTTAATTTTAGTAATGAAAGATGGGGAAATTGTAGCTCAAGGACAGCATGAAGAATTGTTAATGACTTCTAAAGATTATAGGAAAGTCTTTGGAATGTATTTAGAAGACAAAGAAATCAATCAGGAGGTAAACTAAATTGGGTCTATTTAGCAGCTCTATGAGAGATAAACATGAACGCAACTATAGTGATAAAGAATTATTCAAAAGGTATGCAAAACGACTTAAACCTTTCAAAAAGAATATTGTTCTAATTGCCTCATTCATGATTGTTCAAGCTATTGCAGCAGTGATCGCTCCACTATTAGCTGGTTTTGTTACAGATGAAATGACATCTAGTAATCCACGATTTGTGTGGGTTATTCTTGCAGCTGTAGGATTCTTAATTTTATATTTGTTCAACTGGGGTGCATTTTCCATGCAACAAGCACAATCTGGAAAGTATGTTCCGTTTTTCTTAGAAGATTTGCGTCTTGAGTTATTTTCCAAACTGCAAGAGCAAGATATGACTTTCTTTGATGAACATATGAGTGGGAAGCTGAATAGTATTGTTGTAAATGATACATTGGACTTTAGCAACACAGCTATACTAATTAGCAATACTGTGGGCAGTTTAGTTATTAGTCTTGGTACGCTAGGTTTTCTCTTTTACTTCAATTACATTCTAGCTTTGATTACACTAGCTGCTATCCCTGTTTTATTCATATTAATGTATACTCTCCGAAACCTTGCTAAACGAGTTAGCAAATCTTATCGAGAAGCTATTGGTAGTGTTAATTCAGCCATGGTCGAAGCTATTGAGGGGATTCAAATATCTAAGAGCTTTGGTCAAGAGATAAGCATTGCAAGTCAATTTGAAGATATCAATGAGAACTATTTCCGTTCATGGATGCGTTTGACTGCTACAACTCATTTCTGGAGACCATTGCTAAACACTGTAGCTTCGGTTATCCTCTGTCTTGTCTTGTACTTTGGAATAAACATGGGAATAACTGCTGGAACATTAGTAATCTTTGTATTGTATCTAGAAAGTTTCTTTAGTCCTGTGATGCAGTTAGCTCGTTTCTTCCCAGAATTAAGTGCTGGAATGGCAGCCTTTGAACGTTGTTTAAGTATAGTTGATAGTAATCCTTTGGTTCAGCAAAAACCAGATGCTCAACCAATTGAAGAAATCAAAGGCAAAATTCAATTTGAGAATGTTAATTTCTGGTACGATCAAGATAATGTAATTTTCAAAGATTTGAATCTAACGATTCATAAAGGAGAGAAACTTGCTATAGTTGGTCACACGGGGGCAGGTAAGACTTCTTTGGTTTCCTTGCTCTCTCGATACTATGAATATCAAGGAGGTGACATCCTAATCGATGGACAAAGTATTCGCAGTTATACTCTGGAATCTTACAGAAAACAACTTGGTAAAGTTGAACAAGATGTTTATTTATTCCCTGGTACCATCAAAGAAAATATCCTATATGGAAGAGAAAATGCTTCTGATGAAGATATTTGGCGTGTGTTAGAAATAGTTCAAGCTAGTGATTTTGTACACAGACTACCTAATGGTTTAGATACAAAAGTAGGTGATAGAGGAAGCGATCTTTCTGTAGGTCAAAGGCAACTTATAAGCTTTGCACGTGCAATTCTATTAGATCCCAAGGTCCTAATCTTAGATGAAGCTACATCGAGTGTAGATGCTTACACAGAAGCAATGATTCAAGAAGCTCTAGAAAAAATACTTGAAGAACGAACAGCTATCATTGTTGCCCACCGCTTAAGCACAATTGTAAATGCTGATCGTATTATTGTAATGGAAGATGGTGATGTTGTTGAAGAAGGAACTCATGAGGAACTTCTAGCTCAAAAAGGAAAATATGCTTCACTCTATAACCAATATTTCGTTCATCAAAGTCTAGAATGGCAGGAACAGACTATTTCCTAAGTTTCACCTTGCCACTTCTTCTATTTTTAACCGAAGTAAACCCTGCTCCATGGGAAGCAAGGGTAGGCTCTATCTTTCTCTTAAAAAAGCCCTTATTCATTGGATTTAAAGGATATTTAAGTATAATTGCTAAGAATGTACTTTATTACACAAACTTCCCCCAACGCTTGTAAATGGAAATATTCTATAATACATAATAGTTAAAATTTTCTCTTGATAGTTCTACCTAAAGTATTTAAACAATTAATATGTTAAAAGAAATTATGTCACAAAATGCAAAAAGTGAATATACTGATGATTTATCCAAGCTAATGATCATAATCTTTTCAGTTATTGGTTTCTTTTGTCTGCTCGCAAGTTTTATTATGATTGCAAATCTCACAATGCAAGCAATAGCACTTGCTGTAATTTCAGCAATATTCTTGATTATAGCTACTATTAAATCAGTTGAAAGAAGAATTATGAAACATCTAGAAGGGTAGAATCTAGTTTTACACGTGTTATAGCCTTAAACATGATTTGATATCTTCAACAATAGATATCCATTATATCAAGGAATAATTATTTTCTCCTAGGATTTCTGATTAGCAAAATTAGGGTGATTCCTCCAATTAAAACACATATTGGTGTTGCAACAAAAATTCCTATAAATGATCTTAAAAAACCCTCTCCAAAGTCGCAAATATACGCATCATAAGATGGAATATACCATTTGGACAAAAGGATTTTTTCAAATACTTTTTTAACTGTGTTCCTTTCAGTTCTGGTTATTGAACTCGTAAAATCAATTCTTATCATAGCTTCTCCTAGTAAACGTGCATAATCCTCTGGTATAGGTTCTGTAAGGTTATATAAAATTGGATGATTCAAGTTGAATTCTGTTTCATTCATTCTCAGATATGGAATGCTTATTTCTTCAATTCCTACAATTTTATCTTGGAAAGATATTATTTCACTAAGTATTATTTGATAAAATTCATCATTAAATGTCCAATTGCTATTTTGAATAATCCACCATGAAGCTGTTATAGTTTCATTACTCAGGAGGATTACAGTATCACCATAATTTTGAGGAGGTTCATAAAAATATGGGTTGAAGAAAACATGATTTTGGCATGCTGGAAGCGTATAAGCTTCATCTCTAGTTTCACCTTCTTTTACTATTGGTGTAAAAACAAATTCCTCTACATACCACCATTTTGTCTTATTTGCATCAACAATTGAATTTATTTCTCTCAGAAATTTCTTTTCGTTATAACGAACGTTTTCAAGAAAAATATTGATGCTTCCAGGTGAAGGGGAAAATGAGTAATTATAGATGGCTATACTTTCCAAACCCTGAATTTGATTTGTTAATAAAAAAATATCCGTTTCTATAAGGCTAATTAGTTCTTTGTTCTCCTCTAATTCAAGCGTTGTGAGATTTTCAATTAAAAGTTGTGCATGTAAATTACCATTGATTTCTCCGTTAAGATTAAGGGAAATAAGCGAAGCAATAATTTTGGGTTTACCAGGGGGAATAAGTAAAAATGTTGGGGTTAGAATGCAGCTTATTAGAATAATAATTTTAGTTATCAATACCCAATTCTTTTTCATCCATTTCATTGCTTTTGGATTACTCTTCAAATTCTCACAACAAATTTGTATTAGTGAGACTTAGTATAAATCTTTTTTTAACTAATATGTTTTTGTAACATTTTTTGTAATAATCTATATTTTTTGGTTCTCTTCTCTTAAGAAGTTTCAGAAAGATATGAAAGTCTTCAACAGGAACCTGACAATGTAGTCCTCTTTGAAGCAGGTATTCTCTCAAGTGCAAAACACGAATAGACTTAAAAATTTATAATTAACCTATCTGGTATGTATGAAAACTCTGAGTTGAATCAAACTTTGGAACTCAGTGATGGTAGAAAGCTGGGATTTGCTGAATTTGGAGATTTAAATGGTAAACCCATTTTTCATTTTCATGGTCATCCGGGATCTCGTTACGAAGTTCTTCTTCACGGAGACAAACCAACTAAACTTGGTCTACACGTGATAGCTGTTGAACGACCAGGTATTGGACTTTCTGATTTCCATCCTAGACGTAAGCTCTTAGATTGGCCTGATGATATCATCGAACTTGCAGATCATCTAGGAATTGAGAAATTCATAGTTGAGGGAATATCTGGAGGTGGTCCTTATGCCGCAGCCTGTGCATACAAAATTCCCCATAGGTTAGATTGTTGTGCAATTGTTGGAGGAATGGGACCAATCAATATGCGAAAAAAGGGAATGATGAGATCCAATCGTATTGATCTTTTTATCGCTCGTAGGCTTCCTTTTCTTGTTAAATCAGTGGTCAAAAAAACAATGAAAGAACTAAATGACCCAGATAAAGCTAAAGATTTTATGAAAAGGATTTTTGATAGAATGGCTGAACCAGACAGGATATTAGTTCAGGATTCTAAACTGTTAGATATTTTTACAACAGAATTTAGAGAGGCTTTCAGATCTGGACCAGATGGTGTAACTTATGAAGAAAAAATATATGCAAAACCATGGGGTTTTAAGTTAAGTGACATATCACCAGATCTTCAAGTTTATCTCTGGCATGGAGGTTTAGATGTAAATGTACCAATTTCTATAGGTCGTGAGATGTGTAATTTAATTCCCAATTGTAAAGGTTATTTCTATCCGAATGAAGCACATCTTTCTTTTGTATATAAACACTTTGATGAAATTGCTGAAATATTAATTGGTCATTAAAACATCTCTTCGCTTTTTCTTCTTTTTTTCCACACGAAGTAAACCCTGCTCCAGTGGAAACAAATACCAAACCTTACAATATTGTCTCATATCTAATAAGGGAGGTTATTGGACACATAGTTTGCAATATAATGAAAAGCAATGTAAAAAAGTATTAATTAGTGTCAGATATTTAGATTCTTATGCAATGGTATTTTATTTTTATAATTGTA
>JAUWJS010000112.1 GCA_030607575.1 Candidatus Heimdallarchaeota archaeon
ACTCAATATCGAGTTGCTACTATCTTGGAAGAAATAAGGGAAGTAACAAAAAGAATAACCCCTAAGATAAAGGATGATGACTCTTGGAGAGTCACTCTTCGTAGAAGACATTCACAGCTCTCTCGTAATGAAGTAATAACAGCTGTAGCTTCCGAAGTTAATGTTGGAAAGGTAATGCTAGATAACCCACGTCATTACATAGTAGTAGAAATTCTTGGAAAATGGACCTATCTGTCTCTATCACCACAAGCTGAACTATCAATTTCACTGGATGAAGATTTTACACCTGAAGACGATTTTACTTTTTAAAAATTTTCTTAGAAAAGAAAAAATAAAAAAAATAAAAGAGTTTGAATGAAAATTTTCAAACTTAGAGGTCTCTGGCTATTTAAAGGTCTCTTGCGGAAACAGTTTTTCTTCCATTTGCTTTGGCTCTGCCAGCTGCTAATTTAACAAGTTTAGCAACTTTTTCGTCTAAAGCTTTTAGAAGGTCACCGCCGACTTTATAATCTCCAAGTTCCTTGACGTATTCTCTGACTTTAGATTGTACGATCATCATTTTACTTGCACTTCTGTCGGTTTTGACTTGCCACGGGGGCAAGTACGTTTATAACTTCCGTACTCTTATTAAAAACCTTTTCGGTTATGTCGAAAAATTACGGTATTACACACGTTCTAATTGAAGAATTCGTTAAAAAAGTTTTTTTTAAGCCCTAAAACTACAGCTTTCGCCACTTACAGGCTATTTTGTCCTTAAATTGCAACGGAGTTAATTTTGGGCGTATTTCGTGGCTTTAAAAGCTTATATAAAAAGGCAGTTATTTGTCTATAAAAAATTGAAAAGAAAGGTGATTTTGATCATAGATTCTCTTTGAGTAAATTACCGAGTTTACGAACACCTACATCAATCAGTTCTTTTGACACAAATGAGTATCCTATTCTCATTCCACCAATAATCACTTTAAGTGGTTCAATATCTCTAGCTTCAGGGTCATATGAATGTCCACTAGGTGGATAAAATGCTGCTCCTGGAACCACCAGAACTTCGTTAGGCATTAAAACTTCTTGGTTAAACTTCCTTACATCAAATGTATAAGCCTTTTCTCCTTTAGGTTGATACCAGATAAAGAATCCTCCTGATGGATTGGTGAAATCGCCTTCAGGGAAAGTTTCTAAGAGTCCGTTATATGCTGCATCTTTCTGTTCCTTGTATTTTTGGATAATTTTTGGTAATTCGGTGTCTATATGTTTATCGTAATAGATTTCAGCGACTCTTTGTGTAAGAGTTGGAGTACAGAGATCTAAATATCCCTTTGATTTCTCAGCTTCTGTAAATAAATAATCTGGCAAAATAGTATACCCGATTCTAAGTGGAGCTGCTTCTTTTGAAGAAGTTGATGTGTATATTACACGTTCATTATCTTTATCTAGAGTTTTCATAGATAGTTTTCTATCTTCAAATTGCATCTCTTTGTAAGCTGCATCACAAATAACTATAACATCATGTCTCTCTGCAATATCATACAACTGTTCTCTTCTTTTTACTGGAAGAGTTGTCCCTTTTGGATTGTCACTGTCTTCAACCACATAGAGAATTTTTACTTTTCTTCCAAATTTCTTTTCAGCCTTTATGATTGTATCTTCAACATATTCGGGAATCAATCCTTCATTATCGGTTGGAGCTGTAACCACATGACCTCCAACTTTAACAGCAGTTGTGACAAATCCTAGATACGCTGGTGATGGAGTTACTACAATATCTCCTGGATTGATTAGAATATCTAAAGCTAAATAAACGGCTTGTTGAGAGCCTGTAGAGATTAAAACCTTCTCCCAATCTTCTGCTCCACTTATACAATTCAGTTTATCTTTTTTCACTAATCTTTCGGCAAGAACCTTTCTAAGCCCAGGCCAACCAGCTGTCTGACCATATTGAAATTCATTGATTACTCTTTGTTCGTCAGAATCATAATATTCTGCTAGTTCTCGTAAAATCTGTGGAAATACTTTTGTTGGTAGATTACCAGGTAAGCCACCGGCAAGATAGTATTTTGTTTTATTTTTTAACAATCGTCTGATTTCGCTTTCAGGAACATCTTGTGTCCAATCTGCTAAAATCTCTCTCATTGCATCCATATCTTTCACTTCAACTTTAACACGGTTTCTAGAACTGTAGTTGATAAAGGTAGTTCGTCTAAAAGATTTTCTCTATAACCCCTTGATTTCACGCACTAAACTTTTGAAGTACCATTACCTTATACTTTCATGGAGAATATTAGAGCAGCTATTGTGGGTGGTGGTCCTGCTGGTTTACAAGCAGCCATTTCTTTGTCCAGAGCAGGTATAACTCCTACTGTTTTTGAAGAGCACTCTTCTATTGGTCAACCCATTCAGTGTGGGGAAGGTCTAAGTATCCATGCTTTTGATGATTTTTCAATACCTATTGAAGAAAGTAAGTTATGGATAAATCTCCATAAAAAATGTAAATTGGTTTTTCCAGGAAGTAGAACTACTTATGGAGATATTCAAGCATACATGATTCGAAGAGATAAATTTGATCAATACTTAGCGAAGAAAGCAACAAATCTTGGAGCAGAAATAATTACAGAGACTAAAGTTCATTCCATTCAACAGAATTCAGGGGGAGTTATACTAAACACAAAAGGAGACGAAACAAAGAGAGTTCAAAGTAATTTAGTTATTCTAGCAGAAGGAGCAAGAGCTGAACTTGCTCAAAGGTTGAGTTTTGTACCTCCTTCTCCTTTGATTTATGGATTTGAGTATAAAATAGAAGGTGAATGGGGGGAAGAGTTAGAATTTCATTTCGATTCAGAAAAATGTCCTTATGGATATATCTGGATATTTCCAAGAAAAAACGAAACAAATATTGGGATTGTTACTACTGCAAAAGAGAGAAAAAAGAGATTAGATAATTTCTTAAAACAAAATAATATTTCAGGTAGGATTTTGAAGAAGATGGGTGGTCCAATTCCAATGAATGGTCCAATACCTAAGCTCTATCGTGATAATGTGTTGGTTGTAGGAGATACTGCTGGAATGGTTAACCCCATTTTCTATGGTGGAATTAGAATGGGTATGACGAGTGGGGAAATTGCAGGAAAAATAGGTGCTAGATTTTTAACCAGTAAAGAGGAAAACCAACTCTATTCTTTATCAAACTATCAATCAGAAATTTCGAAGTTCAAATTTATGGATGAAATCAATCTTAAATGCCATAACTTTTTTTACAGCCGTTCCAATAAATTCCTCTCCAAACTAGGGAAAATCTTGAATAACCAATATATCAATAGAATCTCAGGGAGGGAAAAAATCAAAGTTCTTTCCAATTTATTAAAGGAACCTGGACTTCTAAGCCACCCCAAAGGATTGCTCCAGATCTATAAAGGCTTTAAAATAGCTAGAGATTGGGGGTTTTAATCCATCATCTAACATAATAGTTAAATGCTTAATATTGCAGAAGGGATTGACTGAAATGATTATTCCAGTAAGATGTTTTACTTGTGGAACTTTGATCGCTGATAAATGGGATGAATTTAAGATAAAAATCCAAGAGGGAGAAAATCCTGAAAAAACTCTTGACAAGTTAAATGTCAAAAGATGGTGCTGTCGTAGAATGTTAGTTTCTCATATAGATTTAATTGAAGATTTTCTACCTTTCACCTAAAAGTCGGATTTTTTTCCCTACTAAAAGAACAGAAAGTTTTTAATCAAAACATTAGAGCTCTTATTGCTTACACTTTGTGGAAATAGATATTAAGCAAAAACTGAGGATGCAAAATGTCAGAAGAAAAACCTACTGAAGAAATACTATTAATTCCAAGAGATACCTATCTGGTTTCAGGTATTCATATTGGGACTAGTGTTTGCACTAAATTTATGGAACCTTTCAAATACAGAGTAAGAAATGATGGTATCTATGTATTGGATGTTAATATAACAGATGAAAGAATACGTATTGTAGCTAAATTCCTAAGTCGTTTTGAGCCATCAAAAGTAGCTGTATTCGCTACCAGGCAGTATGCTTCAGTTCCAAGTACAAAAATGGCTAGATTAGCAGGGTTTAAAGCCATTCCAGGGCGATTTATACCTGGAACTCTAACCAATCCTTCATATGAGGGTTATATTGAACCGGATGTAGTTATCCTCACAGATCCAAGAGCTGATAAGCAAGCATTAACAGAAGCTGCATCAAGAGGTATTCCTGTCGTAGCTCTATGTGATACAGATAATGCTACAAATAACGTTGATTTAGTTTTGCCAGTTAACAATAAAGGTCGTAAGTCCCTTGCACAAGTGTATTATTTGCTGACAAGAGAAATACTTCGTGCTAGAGGTGAATTGGGAGAAACTGAAGATTTACAAGAAACTGCTGATGATTTTGCTTTCAAATTATTGAGAGAATAATCACACTCTTCTTCTTATTTTTGAAAAAGATTTTATTAGGTTAAGCACATCTTTGATTATGGATGTGGAAATAGAGGAATTTTCAGCACCAGGAAAAATAATTCTTTTTGGTGAGCATGCTGTTGTGTATAAACATCCTGCAATTGCGGCTGCAATTGATTTAAGAGCAAAAAGTTCTATTACTGCTTCATCAAAACAGATTTCCGTTTTATCTGTTCCTGATTTATTTCCCAAGAAGCCCTTTGATTTAAATCTCACTTCCTTTCCTGAAACTCTTACTGCTTTGAAGTTCGTTATAGATTCACTGCTTGAAGTTACTGAATCAAGCAAAAATCCTACAATAGAAATTTCTTCGCAAATTCCACCATCTGCTGGTTTGGGTTCAAGTGCAGCGGTTTCAGTATCACTTATTGCAAGTCTTTCTAAATTCCTTGGAATGAATATTAATTTGCATGAAATAAACAAACTTGCATATGAATCTGAGAAAATTATTCATAGTTTTCCTTCAGGTATAGATAATACTATTTCTACATATGGGGGTGGAATACTATATGAAAACGGAGTAATGAAAGAGCTATCTTTTCAGCTTTCTTCTAACTATGTAGTCATTATTAATAGTTTAATCCCAAGAAACACAAAAGATTTAGTTGAAAATGTAAGGAAAAAATATGAGAAAAACCCAAACGCTATTCAAGGAATCTTTCATAACATCCATAACATTGTGATCGATGCAGAAAAAGCTTTGAAAGCTGGGGATTTAACCCAAATTGGTGAATTAATGTCTTCAAATCACCAACTATTAAGTGACCTTGGTGTTAGTCATAGAACTTTAGATGAAATCGTAAAAATTCTTGACGAGAAAAGAGCATTGGGTAGTAAGCTTACGGGAGCTGGAGGGGGTGGTTGTGTGATATCACTATTTGATGATTACCATAGAGCAACAGAAGTAGTAGAATTAATGAAGGAAAAGAACTTTCAAGCTTTTATTTCAAACTTTTCAAATGATGGTGTAAGGAATGAATTGTATTAGTATAGATATAATAAAAATCGGTGGATCTGTTATTACTGACAAATCATCTTATCTTAAAGATAAAAAGGAAAATTTGACTAAGATATGCAAACAACTTGAGAATTGGGATAAACCCCTCATTATAATTCATGGTGCTGGATCTTATGGACATATAGTTGCAAAAAAACATTCGATTCAAACTGGTTTCAAAGATATAAGTCAACTTGATGGGATTGTAAAAATTAGACAAGATATGTCTTCTCTTACACAAGAAGTAGTATCTTGTTTAATGAAGAACGATGTAAAAGCGATGGGATTCCAAACTAGTGCGTTAGCTTATTCAGAAGATAATGAAGTTTTATATTTTCTTAAACCCGTGGAAAAAGCTCTTTCATTGGGCATTTGCCCGATTTTATCCGGAGATGTTTTGTTTGTTGAAAAGGAAGGTTTTACCATTCATAGTGGAGATTCTATTATTAACAATCTTGTCAAAAATTTCAGTGTGAATCAAGTTATCTTTCTAACTGATGTTGATGGCTTATTCGAAAAGACAGAAGATGAAAACGAAAGGAAGCTTGTTAGGAAACTAAGTTATCAGGATTTAGAAAAGTTTCAAGCAGAAGAGATGAAAAGTGATGTCATTGATGTTACAGGATCTATGAAAGGTAAAATTGAAGAGATAAGTAAATTATTGAGATATGTTGATAAAGTTATCATTTTGAATGGACTTTTCCCTAAAAGACTAAGATTCATTCTAAATAATGAAGAAGTGGTAAGTACAACCATATTGGGTGAAAAATCTACCCAAAGATAAGTCTTTTAAACTAAATCCAAATTTTGTTTTCATACCTAATGACGGCACAATTGTCTGTGTGCCCGAGGTGAAATAAAAATGTACAAAAAATTTGATATTCCTGCTGAAGTTGTTAAAGAATCTTTAAGCATCTTAGAAACTTCTTCTAAAACTGGTAAAATACGAAAAGGAACTAACGAAGTTACAAAAGCAATTGAAAGAAAGACTGCTTTAGTCGTATATATTGCTGAAGATGTGAACCCTCCTGAAATTGTAATGCATTTGCCTCTTCTGTGTGAAGAGAATGATATTATCTATACCTATGTAGCCACAAAAGATGATTTAGGCAAAGCCGCTGGCTTAAAAGTAGGTTCAGCTTCTATTGCTGTTGTAGATGGTGGAGAAGCTAAACAATCTATCAAAGGGTTGAGAAACAAATTGAAGGAACTTAAGAAATAAGTTAGGTGAAAAAAGTGAGCTCACGAGACGACGATAGGGCAACTCCTGCTGAAGTTATTCAAGTGCTAGCAAGAACTGGAAGTGTTGGGGAAGTTACCCAAGCAAGAGTTAAGGTTCTTGATGGTAGAGATAAAAACAGAATCTTAACACGAAATCTTAAAGGTCCTGTTAGGAAAGGAGATGTCATCATGCTCCGAGAAACCGAAAGGGAAGCTAAAAAAATACGTAAAAGATAAGTGATTAATAATGCCACGAACACAAAAATGCTCATATTGTGGGAAAGAAATGGATCATGGCTGTGGTATGCTCTTTGTTCAAAGAACAGGATCAGTACTCTATTTCTGTTCAAACAAATGTAAAAAATCACAACTAGTTCTAAAACGAGATCCTAAAAAGTTGAAATGGACAGAGAGATACGAAAGGAAATTTGTGTAATCCCTTTCAATTAACTCTTTTTTAAACTCTAAATGTTTGTTGATTCTAATTTTCAAGGTAAATATGGTTGAATCAATTAATTTTTATTAACACAGTAGAAATCTGTTACAAAATACAAGGTGTATAAATTGGAACGAGAATTTATTATGATTAAACCTGATGGTGTTCAAAGAGGACTTGTTGGGCAAGTAATCCAAAGAATTGAAAATGTAGGGATCAAAGTAATCGGATTGAAAATGATTACTGTTACTATGGCTCAAGCAGAGGAGCACTATGCGATTCATAAAGAAAAACCATTCTACGAAGGTTTGTTAGAGTATATTACAAATGGACCAGTTGTTGCAATGGTAGTCGAGGGGAAGGATGCGGTTAAGATTACTAGAAAAATAGTAGGTGCGACAAATCCAGCGGATGCAGAACCGGGGTCAATTAGAGGTGATTATGCTTTAGAAATAGGCAGAAACATAATTCATGCTGGAGATACACCAGAGAATGCAATTGTAGAATACAAAATATATTTTAATGAATCGGAATTTGCTA
>JAUWJS010000033.1 GCA_030607575.1 Candidatus Heimdallarchaeota archaeon
TTTTCTCGCCAAGGAATCTGTCTAATAACCATGATTTTCTAGACCATCCAAAATATCCCTCTTCTTCAGGCAGTTTTACGTAAACTAGAAACATAATAAAAATTAATCCATGAATTATGAGAAGAATGCCAAATAGTGTGTGCAACATATTTCATTCTTATGTCTGCCCTAATTTAAGTATTCCTTAAAAAAAGCAAGAAACCCTACCCAGAATACAATAAGAATGTCAGTAATTTTTTATTATTATTTTTCCTTTTTCAAAGGAAATTTTTTTATTAAAGCTATTTCATCAAATTTTTGAATGCAGAAGAAATTAGGATTGTTTTACGAAAAGATTCCAGTTTTCATATGGGGTTATGTTGGTGCGGGTATATCAGTAATTACTATGTTTATTACAGGATTAATCTATGTAGATCCACTTGGAGCTCCTTTTTCAATTTTTTAACATGTATGTATCTGAGCTAGGGGAGCGAGCAGTTTCCCAAACCGCATGGCTGTTTAATTGGGGATTAATTATTGGTGGGATTCCTTTAATCATTTTTATGCTAGGTTTAGGAATAAAATACAATTCCATTTTTGGATGGCTTTGTACTGTAGGAGGAATATACTCCTCTGTCAGTGTATTATTTGTTGGTATATTTCCAATGGATTTCGATAACGATATTTTTATGACTGGGCATATGATATCAGCTTTGAGCTTCTTCTATGGTGGGATGATTACAGTTCTTCTTTTTTCGGTTTTGATTTTTGTTGATAAGAAAAAAGTTCTTCCAAAATGGCTGGGTATTTTTGGTCTGCTTGTAGCTGTAATTTTTGCTTTGTTTATATTTCTGCCTGAAAGCTCTTTAGATGATGTTTTAATCCGACCGAGATCTAGGTTCTTAATAGTAGCTTTCTTGGAGTGGCTTGTTGTATTTTCGATTTTTTCATGGATAATAACAGTTTCAATAACTCTGAACATCCAGAGGAGAAAGAAAATAAAATTGGAGACTGGTGATTCTCCTTAGATTCCTTAATGATTATTTTTAAAAATCTTTAAACTATTTTATACCTTCAGTTCATACTACTTTTGCAAATAAAAATAATTCTGAACTATCCCAATTTCTATAATGCCTGTTGAAAAACTTCTCCAAAGTTTTTGTTCCAAAGTGTTTGACTTGAGATTCATAGCATTCAAGAGTTGAAAGTTTAAGTTTTTCATAACCTTTGATAGAGTTTGTTTTGAGCTCCCACTCAATGTCTAGATATTTAGAAGGAAGGATCTGCTCTATAGAATGTCCAGAGATCATAGAGTTCACAACTGAAGTGATTATATACCATTTAATGCTTGATTTTTCAGGTTTTTTGGTTCCACGAGTTATTATTTTGTTTCCTAGATAGTGTTTTTTTCTTATTTTTGTACTAGTTATTCCATAAAAATCCACATAAAAAAGGAAGTTATCGAAAAGAGCATTATTGACCATATACATTAAAGAAGCAAGAAAGACTTCAACATGATCAAAATGATTTCCTATACCCAATGGGGCATAAATTTTAGATTTTGGATATTTCTCAAATATTTTTTCCAGTTCAGCTTGTATCTCAGAGATATTCAAGAATTGCTTAAGTCCTTCAGACAAATTAATTTTGAACACATCAGTTGGTTTCTTTATTAAAGGTGTTCTGTAAGCTCTTTCCTCTATATCTAACCATTTGTAATCAGCACTTAGTTTATCTAGTGCCTTTTGATCTTCTTTCTTTCTTTGGTCATAAAATGCAAACTTATGAAATTTCTTTGAAATTGACTTTAAATCAGGTTGTCTTGTGTAAACCGTTACTACTAGAACATCTTCTCTCTCATACACAAGTTTTGCAATAGTTCCTCCACAACTAGCTACAGCATCATCTAGATGAGGTGAAAGAAAGATGTGTTGCATAGAAGAGAAGAAGTATTTGAAACTAATAAGATTATTGCTGATTTTTTGAATTTTCTTTTTCTAGAAATGTAATAATCCTCTTTAAGAAAGAATCAAGTTCATCTTTTATTTCCATTTTAAGAGCCTTCTTTGTAAGAAAATTATGATCTATTCTTTCCTTGTTTCTTATATATACAGCTAAAGCATCTTCGTAATCTTGCTCTGATCCAAATTTGAGTTTGAATAAAATTAGATCGACAGGATTACTGATTTTTAATTTAATATCGTTATAGATTCCAACTATTGCCCTTTCAATACTCTCTTGATCCAAGTTGGAATAAATGCCTTTAACATCAATTCTGAACATTCCAGTTTTATAGAAGAATGTACAATGAGACTCTTCGTCAAACCCTATGAAATCATCTAAAGAAGCATCAAAATTATTTTTTCGTAAATAATTTACAAATTCCTCTCTGTTTAGTTTTGTATGATCCAGAATTATGTCTACATCCATAGTCATTCTAGATCTTCCTAGAACAAATACTGAAACTCCTCCTACCACAACATAAGGGATATTATTTTCATCAAAATATTTAACTAATCGTTTCAAACTTTCAGAAATTGGATCAATTGTCATTTTCTATGTCCTCCTTTGATGGCCACTGAATTTCTATAGTGTTTAAAGAAAGAGCAAACTTAATGAAATCCGAAATCTCTCTTGTTAATTCCTCTTCTGAGAAATTTCGAGCACGTAGAGCAGATCTCATAACTTCTTCCTGTCTTTGTTTTATTCTAGCTTTATTTGGTTCAAGAGAAACCATAACTATACTAAAACTCTTTGATATAAAAACTTTAAGAGGTTTTATTGAAAATTCACTCTCAGACTATGATAGAAAAGAATGAGCCAGGTTTCCATTAATGAACTAAAAGTTGACTCATTTTACAATTGAGAAATTACCTATAAACTAATAAGTCGTTATTTCATCCTTTTCAATATAAAATGAGAAAACACTCGATTACTTTCTTCATAATTAGCATCTTTCTAGTCTTATCAATGGTGACGAATTCTCCGCTTAAACAGTCAGAATCCGCTTACACCGATACACCAACTCATGTTAAGGTAAATGTCCCAACAGATTTCTCTGATGTAAAATTGAATGCTGATACTATAAATCTTACAATTCTCCACATTAATGATTGGCATGGATGGCTAGAACCTCATGATGGTAGAGGTGGCGCAGCTACATACATGGGCTATTTCAAACAAGAAGGTTATTCTTCAGATAATGATTCCTTTATCCTCTTGTCCGGAGGAGATCAAAACACAGGTCCAGCAGTAGCTACTTTAACCAAAGGAGAATCTATGATTGATGTCATGAATACAATGAATTTCTCTGCTGCAGCAATAGGTAATCATGAATTTGATTATGGTATTGACTGGATGAATTATAGACAAAATATGGCTAACTTCCCTTTACTTTCATGCAACATTTATGATGTGGGCACTTATAATTTAGCTAATTTTACAATACCATGGGTAATTCAGGAACATGCAGGGGTACAGGTGGGAATTGTTGGCCTAACAACAATATCTAGTTATACCTCAGCTCATCCCAAATATACCTCTCACTATGATTTTGGCGATTATGAAGAAGCTCTAAGAAATAATATTCCTGACATGAGAGCAGCTGGGGCTGAAATAATCATTGCTTTAACTCACGTAGTACCTAATGAACTTATTGAGTTAGCAGCTGATGTAGCTGATCTTGACATTAATGTTTTTCTCGGTGGTCACGGAGGAACACCTCAAGTAACAAAAATTGGTGATTCTATAATTGCTATGGCTGGGCATTATGCTAGGCAGTATGTTAGAATAGATTTGGAAGTAAACCTTACCTCCATGCCTTCTAGTGTAATCAATAGTGGTGGGTTTTTAGTGGAAAATATAGAAGGTGGAGTTACTCCTGATGCTGAGGTACAACAAGTAGTAGATTATTGGGTTGCCCTTGTTGGTGCAGATGAAGTAATATCCTATGCTTCAACAAATTTGTATGATACATATCCTGAAAGTGCTATAGGTAATCTAGTAGCTGATGGAATGATGAATTATTTTGGTTGGACTCATGATTTTGCAATTACGAACAGAGGTGGAGGTATTAGAGATTATTTCAGAGCTGGAGATATTACACTTGGAGATGTAGTTTCTGTTGTTCCATTTGAAAATAATATGATGGAACTTTCTATGACTGGGGCAGAATTGATAGATTTGATTACAAGTGCTCATGGTTCTAATTGCTTCTCAGGAATCAGATATAACTTTAGTAATGACCCAAGTTTTCATTTGACTTCAGTGATGGTTCATACAATTGGTGGATATGAAGACATTGTTCCTGCTAATGTTTATACTGGTTTAATGATTGATTATCTTTGGTGGTTGTTTTACAAAGACGTTTTTCCAGCTACAGATACTGGAATTATGTATCGTGACGCAGTAATTGATTATTTTCGAAGTATTAGTGATATAAGTTTGATATCTTATGATGGTAGAATTCAAGAAGTAGATGATGTTGTTGTACCTGAGTTTTCTAGAAATCACCTGCTATTCTTAATTTTGTCTTCCTCGCTTGTGTTGGCTATCTTCTTAAAAAGAAGAACTCTAAAAAAACGAATAAAAGATACAAATTAAATTAATCTTTATTTATTAGCTCCAATATTCAAAAGTAATATTAAAAATCGATTTAAGGAATTATTTATATCACACAATTTCTATTTACATAGTTTAATAAATATTCAAGTCTACTTCCCAATTTGAATGTGGTTCATAAATAAAAGGTATAGCTTCCAGAAACAGATAATTCTAGTTATTGTAGCTTTTCTTCTCACTCCATTTTTTACCTCCCCCAATACCGTAATTGATAGCACTTTTTCTATAAATGAATTGAGATCTAATCTTCCTGAGCTTACTAGTCAAGAATTACCTACACCAACTGAACTAGAAACTTTCTTAGATCCAATTATTTCTGCACAATTAGAGAATTATACAGTTTCTGGTGTTACATTTTCTATGGTAAAAGATGGTTCTGTATTTCTAGAGAAAGGATATGGATATGCAAATTATTACCTTCAAACTCCAGTTGTAGCTAATGAAACGATATTTAGAATAGGATCCATTTCCAAAACTTTCATTTCTGTTGCAGTTTTACAATTAGTAGAAGATGAGTTGTTAGATCTGGATACAGACATTAACGATTATCTTAATGCTTTCAAAATACCAGATACATATGACGAATCAATCACTTTGAGACATTTGTTAACACATACAGCTGGATTTGAGAGAGCAACCTTTACCACAATATTGTCTAGTTCTTACTTAATGGAACCTTTAGAAACGATTTTAGCTGAAGGAATCCCAGATAGGGTAAGGACTCCAGGTACAATTTCGGCATATTCAAATTACGGTTTTGCTTTAGCAGGTTATATAGTTCAAGAAACTTCAGGTAAGAATTTTGAAACTTACATACAAGATGAAATATTAATTCCATTAAGTATGAATTCTACAACATTTTCACAACCTCTTCCACCTTCTCTATCTTCACAAATGTCAGCTGGACATATTGAACATTTCATTCCTGGCTATTTTGAATACATTAGCATCCCTCCTGCTGGTTCATGCAGTTCTACAGCTTCTGACATGTCGAAATTTATGAGGGCTCTGTTAAATAATGGAACGTTTGATGGACGTAGAATTTTGGAGAATGCTTCTGTTGAACTGATGCTAAGTAAACAATTTACAACTCATGAAAATCTTGCATCAATTGGTTTAGGAGTTTACGAATTTGATGTGAGTGATCAACATATAATCGGTCATGGAGGGGATACAAGATTCTTCCACAGTCGAATGATTCTTCTTCCTGAACTCAATATAGGTATTTTTGCATCTTACAATAGCGAGAGTGGCTCTATTGCTAGAACTTTACTCTTTAAAGAAATCATTGAGGAATATTTTCCATATCCTATGGAAGTTATTGAACCAATGCAAGGATTCAAGAATCGTGCAAGAAAGTTTGAAGGACTTTACGTTTCAGCTAGAAGAGTATATTCTGATAAACCAACTGTCAATGAAAGAGACTATCTTAGTGCGAGTTTCTCAATTACCGCAGAAAAAGGATTTCTTGTAGTTGGGGGTATAGGTGTAAGGTTTGCGGAAGTTGAACCTAATTATTTTGTAGAATCAACTGGTGAATACTATTTAGAGATAGCATTTATAGAAGACAACAAAGGAAGAATAACTCATTTCTACACAAATTTTGTAGGACCTATCATTGCTTATGAAAGAACTCATCCTCTCTATTTTGAATCTGAGTTTAAAACAATATTAGTTGTTGTAATTCTCATTCTCATATTGATCTCCTTAGCATACTGGGGAACTAAAGGTTTAGTAAGAGTCTTCAAGAAGAAAGAAAAATCTCTGTTAATCCAGAGAATGGCAAGATGGAGTTTTCTAGTTAATCTCATTTTTGGAACTATTTTATTGGTAATTACTGCAGTAAAATTGAATTCAGATATTTTGCTGGTAAGTGAAATGGTTACAGCTTTCAAAGGCTTACTAGTTTTCCCATTCTTATTTCTTATTTCAGTAATCATCACAATAGTATTCGCATGGTTTTCATGGACTGGATTTAAAAACAAGGAGAGTAAACCTTATTGGAAATTAGCTGGAAGAATTCATTATTCTGTTCTAGTTGCACTCTCAATAATTCTGATTGGAATATTCACTTCATGGAATTTCTTTGCATTTTGATTTGTAGGCGAAGACATGTACTTGAGACATATAACTAATTGGAAGCATGATTTGTGTCTTTTTTGCTTCTTTTGTTTATGTGTTTTTGTAGAAGTGATATCATTTACAATTTGATTCCTTCTTTCTTTCTAGAAGGTCAACAAAGGCTTCTAGTCTAGTTTGAAAACCAGCTTCTCCTGTTTGCTCATCTAATGTTAAAGAAATAACAGGCATGTTATACTCTTTACTAATTTGTGGTAAAATGCTTTTTGAGATTATTTCAGGCATACAAGTAAATGGGTAAAGATGAACCATTCCATCCCAATCCTTTTCCTTATATAAAATTGTATCACCAATACTTGCTTGAGCATCACCACCACAACTATGTTCTAAATAATGTTTTGCTTTTCTTAATGCAATCTGTTTATGTGATTTTTTAAAAGGATTAAATATTCCCTCAAAATCTACATAATTTCGTAATGAAACAGGAGTATCTACAATAACTCCTAATCCATTTAATCTTTTATGAATCTCTAAATTAAGCGAAGGTTCAAGAACAACATAAATTTCTCCGATTATCGCAACTTTCAAAGGATTAACTTTAGTATCTTTACAAACCTCTTTCTCAAATAATCCTGGCAGTTTCTTTTTTAGATCCTTGATGTTTCTTATGCCTTTTTCTTCAACGATCAGTTTGAATGCTTTCTCTGCTACTAATTCAGAAGAACCTTTATCAATTTCAACTGCTCGATAGCTGCTAAGTAACTTATCTACAAGTTCTATACAACAGAATTTATTCCAAACAATTCTAAGTGCTTTAAGGATTTGAAATAGTTTAAGATTATCACTAACATCATTTTTCAAAACTCGCAAAAATTCAACAGGATTTGTATGGTCTAGGATTATAAATCTGAAATCATATCCGAGATCTTCAAGAATCATTTTTAGAACAGGCCAATAATAACCAAATCTGCAATGTGCATGAAATCCGTCCATAACTAACTCATAAGCACCGGCTTCTATTGATTCCATAAAAGTTCCTAGAACAATTTTAAATGGTGTGCAGATGAATTCAGGAGAATGTTGGGAACCAATAATAGCAGTTTTTCTACTAGGATTTTTAGGTTTAACAATATCATATCTTCCCAATTCATTTAGGAAGATTTCAAACAGATAAGTTAATGATCCAAAGTGAGGGTAAGTAATTGACATTATTTTTGTCTCCTTCTTGATAAATCAAGAAACGCTTCAATTCTAGTCTCTAGACCTGTTTCTGAAGTAAGTTCGTCGAATGTTAATTGCAATAGTGGAACTGAAGGATCTCTTTGTGAGTATCTAGCCGCCATTTCTCCTGTGATAGAGTCTGGACCACAGCTAAAAATTATAAGATGAATAATCCCATCGATAGATTTGCTTTCGATGAAGTGCATAATTGTTCCTAGTATTTCTCTTTCATAATCAAAATAAAGATTATAATCAAGTTTATCCATTTGTTTTTCAACTAGTGTTCTGGGAAGCTGCTCTGAAGTTATATAGTCTACACCATGTTCCTTTAGAATCTTTTGAATATTTAACGAAGCAAAATCATCATTTAAAACATATGAGTGGCCAACAAGTGCAATTTTAATTGGTCTTTCACTCTCTTTTGGACTTAGGGAATTATTCAGTAGATATTCTGTCTGCTCCCATTTGTGTAATGTTTTTTTATCGAGAATCAGATTTTCATAGTGAACCTTTTGTTCTTTAAATGCTCTTCTAGCAGCTTTGATGATTCTAAATGGATTCTTTGTGAATTTGAATCCAATTGAAAAGATAAGATAAATTAACCTACTTTTTCCATGACCACTTTTTGCAGTCGAATAGAAAGGCATTATAATTGGAGGTAAATCGGGAAACATCGACTGTAAAACTTCTGCTAAGCCGATGAATTTTGGGCAACTAACATTTGTCTTATGACTACTTCCGAATCTTGGAATAAATAGATAATCAACTTGATCTTTAATAGCCATAACATGACCAAAATAGAGTTTAGTTGAATAACAATCTTCGTCAGGTGCATAGCTAACAGCTTCAGTTTTTATTTGCTTTGTAGTATTTGGTGAAACAATAACCTTTGCACCAAGTTCTCTAAAGAAGGTTGTCCACATGGGAAAGAACTTGTAGAATAACAGAGCTCTGGGTATTCCCACTTTCATTGTTAAATTATCCACCATGGAATCATATGGTCAATCTTGAAACTTAGATGAAGTTTTATTTAAACAATTTCTCTTTTCTTCTCTAAAGAATATTAAACACAAAAATTGCATTCTTACTTCGTAGTGGGAGGAAAAACTTGAATCAAAAAAAAAATTAGAAATATTCAGTTTAAAGAAGCGATTCTAGAATTACTTAAAAATGACTCTACAATAAGAAGAAGTTAAATAATCTCCTCCTTTAGCTATTTCTCTTTTTGTTCTTATTCTTTCTAGAGCCAGACAGAAAAGAATGAAAGCTGAGGTTTCTCGAGTTAGTTGAACTGATGTGAATCTTTTCGATCTTAAAGCTGCTCGCATGACTTCTTCTCTTCTTTGTTCAACTCTTTCTCGATTGGTTTTTAAAGAAGTCATATGTATAAGTTTAACACAATTTCAGTATAAAAAGTATATTACTTTAATATAGGAGAGTGAGAATAATAGATTCAAGAGTGATCAAGTTTTTTTGTAATCAGAAAAGCATATAAATGTTGTTTATTTGTTAAGACCTTTCCTGAAGTTCTTATATTGCATAATTATATAAATGTTCAAGATTTAGAAATAAAGGAATGAATTTAATTAAAGCAATTTTCAAAACTTATAGTTTTTGTTCATTACAGATAGTAAAAACAATTTGTATATAATAATAGTGTGTTAATCATATGAGTAATAGTACTGAAACAGCTGAAAAAGGAATAGTTCATCTTTTCTCTATAAATAAAACAGTAAAACCTATGTTATTATTATTTGGTTCTTGGGTTTTTGCATATCTATTAGGAGTTACAATTCATGAGATTGGACATGCAATAGCTACTGCAAAATTAGGATATACAAACATCCGAATATTTTTACATCCTTTCGAGTTGAATTATGTTACTAGTACATTAAATTCATCATCATTGTTCTATTCTATTTCGGGTCCACTTTTTAATTTGATAGTAGCCTCTGTTATTACTTTAGTTTTTTGGAAAATTCGAAATCAATATACATTGCCAATACTTATGTTAGGTCCTGCTGCATTTATATCAGAAGGTGTTGCGATGATAATAGAAGCAACAGCTTATCCTCACTCAAATGCTGACTGGGTACGGGCAGTTGAGTTTGGAATGCCTTATGCACTATTATGGTTTCAAGCTTTTATCTGTATTTTAATAGGTTGTTTTATCTTTTTACTGTTAGTACCATTAATCTGCGATTTTCAAAGTAATGAATCCAAAAAGATATTCTTCACAGTTTTAACCTCTATACCTTTATGGTATCTGGTCAATATAATTTACTCAACTATTTTTGATCTTGATAGATTAGTTAAAAAAATAACATCTTTTGCTTCAAGCTTAGCACTAATTATTCTCTTCACTTTTACTTATAATCGGTTGTATCCTCATCTAGAAAAAATATCTCGAAGTGACTCAAAGGAAGTAACATGGACATCTGTTTGGTTATCTCTCAGTTTAGCAGTAACAATTATAATAGTACAATTATTAACATACTACCTGATTCCTTAGTTTAAATCTAGCTCTTTAAATTTTCTTTCTTCTTCTAAATCCAAACTAGAAATATCAGATACACAGAGAAGGTTTTTAATAACTTTGGTCTATTTTTAAGCAACTATGAAAAAGCGAAAAATAAGAGAAAATGTTTTTTGGTTGGGTGTAATTGATTGGGATAGAAGGTTGTTTGATTCCCTCATACCTCTTCCTGATGGAACCAGTTACAATTCATACTTAATTATAGGTAGTGAAAAGAATGTTCTAATTGACACTGTAGATCCAAAAATGACTGACATTCTCTTGACTCAATTGAAAGATGTTGATGAAATAGATTATATCGTATCTAGCCATACAGAACAAGATCATTCAGGTGCAATACCAACAGTTCTTAAGAAATATCCATCTGCTAAAGTTCTCGCAACTAAAAAAGGAAAAGAAATGTTGATAGATCATTTATTATTTTCCCCAGAACAAATACAGATTGTAGAAGACGGGGAGGAAATTCCTTTAGGTGATAAGACATTAAAATTCATCCATACTCCTTGGGTTCATTGGCCAGAAACAATGGTTTCTTACCTTATAGAAGATAAGATACTCTTTTCTTGTGACTTTTTTGGCTCACATCTTGCAACAACTGATCTCTATGTTAGAGATGAAGGATTAGTCTATGAAGCTGCTAAAAGATACTTTGCTGAAATAATGATGCCTTTCAGTAAAATTATTCGAAAAAACATTGAGAAAGTAAAAGAAATGGAAATTCAATTGATAGCTCCTAGTCATGGGCCTATTTATGACAAACCCTCTTTCATAATAGATGCTTATGAAGATTGGATTTCAGATACTCCAAAAAATGTTGTTGTTATTCCTTATGTATCTATGCACGGAAGCACAAGAATCATGGTTGAATACTTAGTTAGTGCTTTAGCAAAAGAAGATGTGACGGTCTATCAGTTTGATTTAGCTGTTGTAGATATAGGAAAACTTGCTATAACTCTAGTTGATGCAGCAACAGTGATTCTTGGTACTCCAACAGTTCATGCAGGTCCACATCCATTAGCAGTTTATGCAACCTATTTACTAAATGCTTTGAAACCAAAAATTAAACTAATTTCCGTTATTGGCTCTTATGGATGGTTTACAAAGACTATTGACCAAGTTGTCAGTATGGTACCTGGATTAAAGGAAGTTGAGATCTTAGATCCTGTTTATGCTAAAGGTCATCCAAAGGAAGAGGATTTCAAAGCATTAGACATGATGGCAGAAAAAATAGTAGAAAAACACAAAGAGCTAAATCTCTTTTAAGAGTTTCACTTTTTTGTGATTTTTCCCATCAGTTGCTTTTTTTGCCAAATATCTTTCTTGGATTAAAATAAACTATGTTACTACAAACCCAAAGCTATTAGAACGATTGAATATGCCATACCCAACGCTGCACAAGCTAATGTTAAAGGTAGCATCTTTTTTACATACTTGAGAAAGGAGATAGGATATCCTTCCCTATTGAGTATCTCTAGTGACATTAGAATAGTTATTGATCCAAGAGGTGTCAATGCTCCCCCAATATTCCCAGAAAGAACAAAACCGAACCATAAACCTGTTAATAATCCTGCTGGTAAAGCCCTAAAGATATAGGAGAAAATAAGTGCCGCTGAAAAACTATTCAAAAATCCAGTTATTGGTAATCCTACCACACCGATTATTACTGCGACCAAAATTAACCCTCTTGTTGTTGGGTCTGCACCTAGCACTCCTGAAAGCATATTAGTTAATGGTAGTAAAGCTCCTGCAGCTGTTAGAAGTCCCATTAGAACAAATAAAGCGATCGCGAAAATAATCATCTCCCATTCGACTCCTTCTCTAAGATAACGTTTCAAATCTGTTCTGAAGAGAAAAAGACCAAAAAATACAGTAATTAAAGCCATTAAAGCTACATCATCTAGAGGATTACCTGGAATGCTTGTAAGTATAAATCCTACAAAAAGAAAGCTGAGTAGAATTAATGATTTCCAGATGTTTTTTCTATCAGCAATACCTGACCAAGGATTAATTCTTCCGATTTGTCCTTTTTTCTCATCAGTGACTTTGATCCTGAGCTGCTTCCTATAAACAAAGAAGAAAAAGGCAGATGCAAGCGCAAAGAAAAGAATGGCAATAGGGAACATATAAGCTGTAAATTTGATGAAACTCATTCCTGCCTCTGGATATAAGTTAAAGAAGATAATATTGGGAATCGAAGAAACAGGAGTAGGAAGTCCCCCAATAATAGTATTTATACCTACGAATAATACATAAGGTTCTGGATTAAGTTCTAGTTGTTTGCATGTAACAACAGTTAAAGACCCTAGCAGAATGATAGCGCTTAAATTGTCAAAGAACATGCTTACAAAGAATGTTAGTCCTCCTAATGCTACTAATAACTTTTTTGGATCACCTCTAGTCAGTTTAACAATATGTAGTGATACAAAGTCAAAAAAACCTGCACCCTTGGTAATAGCTACTATTATACCTATAGAAAATATAATTAGTATAGCTTCAATATTGACTGTTTTTGCTAAGGCTTCTAGAAAATTGTGAGGTACTTCTTCAAATGCTAAATTATCTCTAAAGCCTTTCTCCCAATCCATAAGTATTAGATACAATAATGAAACTACTAATGCACCAGTAGCAGTGACTTTTGTAGAATCAATCCCCTCTTTTGTTAGCAAGATGATTGTTGCCAGAACGACTAGTACAATGAGTATTGTTCCTATCCACTGTAACTCTCCTAACAATCCTGCCAATTAATCACCTTAACAAATTCCTCTTTTTACAGAGTTGAGTTCAAGCCTAAATCATTTATTGAATTATAGAAGCTCTTGCTCTATTTTCATTTCTTATTCAAATACATGAGACAGTATATCTCATTCCTAGCTTTTTTCTTCATCTCTAATTTCTTTTTCTTTATAACTTATCCTTCTTTTTTAATTCCTTCGGAATCTCTTCTTTTTGCTTTTCTATAGTAGGGGGTCTTATCTTCTTTTTTATAATTAAAATTGGACAAGTTATTTTTGGATCTTCTAGAAACTCAATAAAGAATCCTGCAAGACTTGAATGTTTCGTTGGCATGTAAATCATTAAGAATCCTGAATTTTTTCCACATGCTACTAATTGATTTTTTATGACACTTATTTTATCGGTTGTTATAAGATTAAAGTCTTTAAATTTTTCAACTTCCTTGAATATTTCAAAATTCGCTTGCACAAATCTATTTAGTTCTTTTTTATTCTTGTTAACAATTTGCTCAAATTCATCATCAGTTTCTTCTTCGTGAAAACTGCGAGAAATGTTAATTAAACATCTGATATCTGTGTTCTTTAAGCTAAATCTCAGAGCGGTTTCGCTCATGTGACCTAGTTGAGTGCTATTACCGAGAAAAATGCAAAAGTTATTCCACAGCTTGTTTAAATTAACTTTCTCACTTTCAACAACTAAAACAGGGATATCTTTTACTTCTTCTAAAAGATATTCAAAAATCTCTCCTATTACTACAACTTCTGCTTCTGTTTCTTCTAGATCTTCCATCTTTGTATGTACTTCTTTCATACCTATGAATGAAGAAGGAATAATGATTAGATCATAGGTTGTATTCTTAAAGGCATTATCCAGACTTATTTTTAACATTTCAGTATTTTCTACTACTGGACATATAATTTCAAAATCGTCACTTCTTAGATGTTCATGAGTGAAGGCTAAAGAATCTTCAAAACTCTCTTTTGTAACTTCATCTAAAACTTTTGATTGTTCAGAATAAAAAGTAATGATATCTATTTTAGTATTGAAATGTTTGTTTAACTCTCCTGCTAATAGTACTACGGTTCTAGCTTTTGCTGTACCACCAATAATGATCAAAGCTTTCTCAATTGGAGGTTGCTCTAGTCTAATGGAAGGTAAGAGTTCAGAAATTTTTTTAAGAGTTTTGTTATAAATGATCTTCTGTTTTTCTGGATCACCAATGCTCATTACGCATCAGAATAGAACTAACCTAAAAAAGCTTTAGTTACGATATCAAATATATTGTTCTTTAAAGGGTTGGAACCTTGAATTTTGAGAATTAGTGGTTTTTCAAAAAACCTAATTTAAAAAAATACAATCCATTTTTAACTCTATTAAAACAAGTAATTTCACACCATTGAACTATTTAGCTTGAAGACTAATAAAAATGCATAGGAGGATAAATAATAGGAAAAGGAAATTCCCTTTCTACGTATCATCTTCTCCCCAATTAACCAATCTTCTTTCTCCCTCTAATGCTCGAATGGATGTAACATCCTGCATAACCTCTAATGTCCCGTGATATTTTCCAGAGTTATCTCGAATTGCGAAGTAACGTATGTGAATATATTTACCTTTCATATTTATCCAGAATTCAGCTACATCTTCTTGACCAGTTTTGAAAGCTTCTATAATTTTCATTACTTTATCAAGACTCTTTGGGGGGTGGCATCTTTGGACTTTTCTACCTATAACACCAGGACTACGGGGGAAAATTCTTTCTTTAGTATCCGAGTAATATGCTACTTCCTCATTCTCATTAATGAAGGAGATTTCAATTGGAAGATTAGTCATAATCAAATTAATCTGTTCAGGGGTAAGCTTTCCGGTTTGCATAGACAAGATATCTGCTAATTGTGGAGGTTCCTCTTCTTCATGAATAACTTCTGGAGTAATAGGTTTCCATTCATCACTAGGAGAAATCCAAGCAAAACCTATTTCTTCTTCTCCATTTTTCACCTTTTGCCAATCTTGAATGGTCAAAAGTTCTAAACTTGTGGGGAAGAGTATAGTTTCTTCTTTAAAAATCATATCTTCTACTTGTGTAGCAAATTCTTCCGCATCAACTTCGCTTCCTTGACGAATCAATTGTCGAACCTCATCATGTTTTGCCCACATGACTTGAGAAGGACCTTCGAACTCTTTCTTTTCTAACATAGGAAACAGTTGGTTTTCCAATCTAGTATAGTGAATCTCAATATCGGATAGTTTTTGAATTAATTCAGGAGTAGGATTTTCTCTGATATCTGCAATCAACTCTTCAGCAAAACGATTTTCTTCCATGTAAGTATGTATTGGGTGACCAGGAGATTCTTCAGGTCTAAGATTTTTTTCCAATGAATCCTCAAAGATTCCTACATGTAAATCACATAACAAGGTGATTTGATCGACTGTTAACTCTCCAGAATTGATTAACTCTTGTTCCATTGAAGCTATATCTGTAGCTTCTACATCTCCTAATATTTCCTTGAACCGAGCTTTAAGTGCGGATTTTTCTCCTCCTGCGTGAAGTTCCAGAACAAGAGCTTTGAGCATTTCTCTCTTTCGTACATGTTCATCTTCAAAACCACTTTTACCAGTTGAACCAATTTGTACGTCCACTTTATCCCCTATGTGTTGTTCAATTTTGCTTGAGAAAAAATCTATTACCGATTTGAGATCTTGATTAATAAGACTGGCAACATCAGTTAGTGTAGCTTTTTTACCCACAGTTTTACGAATAATAGGGTTTTGAAAACGTTTTAAAATAGGATCTAATTCCACTAATAGTTCCTCTAGAAAGGGAAATTTGTCTATTAATTCTATTATTTTTGTTGCTTCGGACATAATATGGTTTGACACAGCAAATCACTCGTAAAAATTTGCAATTCATAAATAAAAAACATATCGTTTAGTCAAAAATTTTCCAAAAATTTCTAGTATATTGAGACTCTTACAGATTAATATATTGACTCATTATCATTGTGAAAAACAACTAGATTCAGGAAGAATCGCTCGTAAAACTTATAGAAAATCTTACCACACGAATAAAAAATTACGTGGTAAGATAATTCGAATACTATCGCTCTGTTGTTTTTTATTGATTGATTGTCTTATATCTTTTAATTATGGTAAATTTCAATAACAATTAAATATTTCAATGTTATTTCTTGTGTAACATGGAAAGAACTCAATTAATCTCAAGGATAATAGAGAAATTACTTCTTTTACCAACTTTAATCTGGATTTATACTCCCATAATTGCAGGAATTCTTATTGCAATGGTGCATTATGTGCCACTAGCTTTTGTAACTTGGTCACTATTTTCGTTTTTAGGGGATCCTAATTGGGTTTTAGGTGTTCTCATTTTTAGATCAGAAGGAGCTTTGATTTTCTTAATAGTTATTGAATTTATTCTGTTCATCATAGGTGTAATTCTTTTTCTTTGGGGATTGATTTATCTAGCAAGAGTTAAACTAAGGAAACAGGGATTAGCAATAGGAGGTCCTTATAGATGGATTAGGCACCCTCAGCATTTAGGATTGATACTTATGACTCTTGTCACTTCATTATATATTCCATGGTCAATTGACAGTTATGTAAGAATAGGTGAGATTTTATCTTGGTCCTTATTCTCTTTGTTTCTAGTTATAATATCAGAATTTGAGGAAAGAAAATTACTGAAACAATATGGAGAAGAATATTTAGACTATAGATCTAAAACAGGTTCATTCTTTCCAAGAATTTTTAAGAAAAGAATGAAAAAGAGAATTTTTGATGTAAAGCATTGGAAAAGGTTTCTTCTAATATTCTCCATATATCTCTGTTTCATCTCATTAATTCGCCTTCTTGTTTTTGTTCTGAGACTTCCTGAAAAGCCACTAATTGGTTGGTGGTATGATTATCTGAATCAAAGTTTTTGGTATATTAATTTAATCTTTCTAGTGCTTATACTATTAACGATAGGTCTCAAAATATTAAGGGATAAGAAGTTTCCTTTAGAAATAAATGAGGAAACATAGAGATTATTATAGATGTAAGTTAGTGCTTAAGAAGGTTGCATTAAGATCCTCTTCTTGGATTTCCATTTCTCCTTTTAGCCAACATGAATCATTAGTGGAAAACTGTGAGTTTTCTTACTTAGATTTTATGGTGAAACAGTCCACATCACATTTAATACTACCATCTAGTTAAATTTAAGAATGTTTAAATTCTGTTTTCTTCATGAGAAAGTTTTACGAAGAGCTTCTTGGACATTTTAAAGAAGCATGTATACTGGAAGAAGTGAATATGTTTCTTTACTGGGACAGAGATGTAACTATGCCAAAAAAAGGAGGAAAACAAAAAGCAGAGCAAGTAGCTCTAATCTCCAAATTGGAACACGAACGAAGGATTCAACCTAGAATAGGTGAACTCCTGAAAATTATTCAAACACACAAAGAGTATGAGAATTTATCTGATTTAGAGAAGAGGAATATTTTTCTCATTCAAAGACAGTATCACAAATTAGTTAAAGTTCCTGCAGACTTTGTTGGAGAGTTCAATAAACAAGGAGTAATTGCAAATGAAGCTTGGGAAAAAGCTAAAGATCAATCTGATTTCTCTCTTTTTCAATCTGAATTAGAAAAAATGGTCGAGTTAAACAAGAAATATGTTAATTACTTGAATCCTGAGATGGATCCCTTTGATGTCTTGCTGGATTTTTATGAACCTGGAATGAACCAAGAGAAATTCGAGAGATTAGTTAATCCATTGAAGGAAGTTATTGAACCACTTATCAAGAAATGCTTAGAATCAAATTATCAACCAAATAAATCAATTCTTACCAGAAAGGTACCTTTAGAGATACAGAAAAAATTGAACTTCGATATTCTCAATGTAATTGGTTATGATTTAGAACGAGGTAGGTTAGATGAAACAGTTCATCCTTTCACAACAGGTAACTATGATGATGTTAGAATAACAACTAAATATTTTGAGGAGAACTTTCTTAGTGCTATTATGAGTACAATGCATGAAGCTGGTCATGGGGAGTACGAACATTATGTGGGGAAAAATGGTAGATATCAACCAGTTGGGATGTGGTGTAGTGATGGAGTTCATGAAGCTAGTTCAAGGTTTTACGAGAATATTATTGGTCGAAGTGCAGCTTTCTGGAAATATTATTACCCCAAATTCAAAGAATTAACAGGTGATATCTTCGTTGATGTTCCCTTAGAAGATTTTGTTGCAGTAATAAACAGAGCTGAACCTTCAGCGATAAGAGTTGATGCAGATGAACTGACTTATGATTTTCACATAATTCTGAGATTTGAGTTGGAAAGAGATCTATTAAATGATAGAATAGAAGTTAAGGATTTACCAGAGATTTGGAATGAAAAAATGAAAACTCTTCTCGGGTATGAGGTAAAAAATGATGCTGAAGGTGTTCTACAAGATATTCACTGGTCAGATGGATTGATGGGTTCTTTCATAGCTTATACATTGGGAAACATCTATGGAACTCAAATCTTCAGTAAATTAAAAGAAGATATCACAGATTGGGAAAAAGAAACTGAAGAAGGTAATCTACAGAAAGTGTTGAACTGGTTTAGAGTTAATGTTTTTGAAAAAGGTAATATAATGGATTCCTTTGATCTTGTGAGAGATATAACAGGAAAGGAGGTTTCATCAGAATATCTAGCTGATTATTTAACAACCAAATATTCACGATTATATAAGCTCAAATAAACCAAGAAAATCTAATTTTCTCGTTTTTTCTGAAGGGAATCTTACTTTGTAATTTTAACTAACTCGTCGCAGTCGCAACTTGTTTTAATGCTCCTTCGTAACATTCATGATAGTACTTTGATTACATATCTAACCTGTTGAAGTGAAATTGGTTAGAAGTAAAACTGTTGTTAAGAGTACACCTATTATCATAAATTCTATTATGATTGTCCAACGTTTATGATTCCAGTTTGGTGTTTGTTTAAATAAGAACATCCTTATTTTGTCTGCAATAGGATGACATACTGGTTCCTTCTTGAAAAATAAACGTAAAATTAACCAATCAAATATATCCGGAAGATTTGCAACAATAATTACCCACCAATAGTCGACCAAGAAGAAGATTAGTATTACAACAGAACCAATGTAAATTACCAAATGGTACGAAACCCAAAACCAGTCTTTCCAATCAGCTTTAGGCGGGTGGTACGTGAATATTGCTAAAGCATCAATGATAAAGTGACTTGCGAAACATAAGGGAAGCACAACAACCACTTGAAGCCATAATGGTGCTGTAGGAAAAATAACCTGAAATATTACTAAGAGAAGGATTCCTGTAAATATGTGGATTGGTGCTTGCATCGTGACTATTTTGATAAAGCTGTATTAATAGTATTCGGCGAGCTTTATTTAGGTATTTTTGCTCCAAAAGCTGCAATTGCTACAGTTTTAAGATTTGGATTTTCTTCAATAACCTTGACCTTTGAAATAAAGTTTCTTGAGAATTAATTCAATAACAATTATATAGATTAATTACTTCATAAATGTGTTATGAGAACTGGCTACCTAATCTCTAGATTTGTAGAAAAATTACTTCTTCTACCAACTTTGATTTGGATTTATACTCCTATTGTAGCTGGAATTCTAGTTAGAATGACTTACAACATACCACTAGGCTTTGGTTCTTGGTGGATTTTCTCAATTTTTAAAAGAAATTGGTTACTACAACTATTCTTTATACGTTCAACTGCTGTTAAAGTTATTTTTCTAGTTCTAGAGTCTATTGTTTTTGTTATTGGTTTGAGTTTATTTCTATGGGGACTTTTTTATTTGTCAAAAACTAAACTAAAGAAACAACCAATCGCTACTGGTGGTCCATACAAGTATGTTAGACATCCACAACATCTAGGTATGATTCTAATCTCTCTCTCTACTTCTTTATATCTTCCATGGGCAGTACACGATAATATTCGGGTGGGATCAATTATATCCTGGTCTTTATTCACTTTATTCCTTGTAATTATTTCTGAATTTGAGGAGAAGAAACTTCTGAATAGATTTGGTGATTATTATCTTGATTATAGACAAAGAACAGGAATGTTCTTTCCTAGGAAATCTTCTGCACCCATAAAGAAAAAGAAAATATCTGAAATTAAACATTGGAAAAGAATACTAGTAATTATGTTAATCTTCTTCTGTTTTGTCTGTTTTATTAGGTTTCTCTGTATACCTAAATTTAGATTAGTTGGAATGTGGTATGATACATTGATTGGAAAATATTGGTATGTAAATCTTATAGCTCTTGGATTTGTTGTAATGCATTTTATAGTTAAATTGATTAGAAAGAGATTCATTTCAAATGAAAAAGATTCGTTAGAAATAACTTGAAAAATTGTTTGAAAAAAATAAAATAAGAAGTTGAACAAGGTAATTTGCAGAGGTATTGAATTGGTTTAGAGAAAATGTTTTTGAAAAAGACAATGTTGTGGATTCTTTTGATCTTGTAAAAGAAATAACATGAAAGGAAGTTTCGTCAAAATATCTCGCAGATTATTTAATTACAAAATATACCAAATTATACAGGTTAAATTGATCATTCATTCTATTCAGATACAAAATCTAGACCAATAAAGTATTTCTTAATTATAGACCAATAGCTACACATTAGATTTACTTACAATTAATATATAACCTCAATAACATTGATTCATGAAAGGCAAACTAGTTGTTATTACTGGAGCAAATGCAGGGATTGGAAAGGAGACTACACTGAGATTAGCTCAACTTGGAGCTTCTGTTGTAATGGTTTGTAGAAACGAAAAA
>JAUWJS010000012.1 GCA_030607575.1 Candidatus Heimdallarchaeota archaeon
CCATTTCTTGGTCAAAAGTACTTCTTGAACTTGCATATTGAAGGATATCTATTACCTTTTGCACAGTAGGATCTGTATAAGAACCTAACCCATTATGGTATCCAGTTATAATTAATGCAATTATACCCGCTAAGTAGGGTGTACTAATGCTAGTTCCTGCCATATATACCCAAGTTCCTCTGTAAACGCCAAGGATATAATCTCTATAAGGTTGTGTTAAAACAGGTACTCCATTTCCGGGTGCAAGCCAATTAACAATATGGTTTCCAGCTGTATAATTTTCAAACCAAGATGAAAAATCTGTTTTCTGGTTTTTTATAGATTCACCTTGTCTATTTTCGTGATCGATTGAACCAATAGTGTACCAATCTGTATAATATTGATTATACATAACATATTCTTCTATTTCTGATTCATAGTTCAAGTAACTCCCACCATTACCACCATCATTTTTCAGTTTGTTTTCAGTGGGATGGTGGAACACGAGAGAAGCAGTACAAAATATGATTATACTCAGTTTTTTATATAATATTCTATTTCACCATCACAAAATTAAGATATCTTTCTTCGAAATGGAGAAAAGCTTTATATAAAATTTAAGCCATCAAATTCTCTTTAAAAATAGAAATATAATTATAAATACGTGGAATTATTAGGTTTAATTCATATTAGTTGAAGAGTTTCTATAGTTCTTTTAACTGCCAGAGTAGAAATGTTCAACTTCTCTGCTATTTGCTTAGGTGTAATTGCCAGTTTAACAGATTTTTCAATTTCCTTCAATTTATTTATTACTTTCCTAACAGTGAAAACAGAAAGCTCTAGTTTTTCCGCAATTTCCTCTATTGTTTTTCCTTGCTTGTAATAAACGTAGATTTCTTTGTACTTAGCAATCGTTAAACCAAATTCGTATAAAATGTCAATAGCATCTAGAATGTAAAGGTTATATTTCATGGATATATCATGAATGGACCTACCCTCTAATCTATCTCTAACAATGTCTGGAAGACTCTCAATTTTCTTTGTCTTCTGCCTGACAGCTGTTACATTTACAGTTGAATTGCGAATTAGTTTGTTAAGTTGCTTCACATCATTTAATCCAAGATAGATTGATATAGCCTCATTATCATAACCTCTATTCTTCATTTGAACATAGTTGGCAATACGTAATGTTTCTTTATCTTTCCTATTTCGAATGAAACCTCTATCTTCTAGAACTTTTCTAACTGTATAATAAGTCAATCCCAGCTCTTTAGCTATCTCATGTTTTGATTTACCTCGATTAAAAAGATCTTCAATATCTTCATGTTTGAATTTATGATAATCTGCAATTGTACGAGTTTCAATTCTATTTTCTTTAAGAACTCTTGAAACTGTGTGCCTGTTCAGTTCAAGTTCTATGGCAATCTCATATGTAGAGAGTCCATCCTCATACATTTCTACTATTAGTGCGTCTCTTTCATTTAATGGAACAGGCCCTAACATAACTGGAATATTTTCCTCCAATAGAGTTTCATCTCCTTGATTGTTAGGTTCCATTTTCATCAACTTTGAAATTTTCCACTAAGGAGCTATATCAATATAGCTTTGTATGTAATTTATATTGAAACATGGTAATAAAAATATTATTGCTTACTTCTAATCATTGGAATGATTTAGCTAATATGGAGAAAATAAGAGTTTCACATATTGTAATTATGATATGCTCCCAATTGATTTTTTCCATATAAACTATAGATGGCTCCTTCTCTTCTTAGGTGGAATGTTTTGGGCTTTTATAAACGTCAACAGCATAGTTATAGTTTGGGAACTTGCAGGATCTTCTCGTTTAGGAACCTATTCAGGAATATATTATTTCTTCTCAGCTTTAGCAGCAATTACTTCTCCTGTACTAGCAGGTGCTTTATTTGATGCGATTGGTATAAACTTCCTATTCCTATATTCTGTTGTATTCTTTATTGCTGCATTTGTTAGTACACTTTTCATAAAAAAAACAGGCCAAGAAGCTGATGAAGTGGCAGCAAAATAAATAAAACTACCCTCTATCTCTTTTTTTTCTTTTTTAAGATTGAACTTCAACATATTTAAATGTCATATTATGTTATGTCTAACTGTCTGTTAAGAAGTTCTCAGGATGTGATAAACTGACTACTGATCAAGAAGCAGTAAGTTTCTTTCTAGAATATAAACCAAAATACAAAATCTTTCATGAACTTATGAGTAGAAGAATGAGTAATGTTCTTCTTGTTTCTAGTATTTATGATAGTTTTATGCTCGAAGAGGATGGTCGATTATCTGATCAAATTTATGAAGAATTTCAAAATCTCAATCTTCGAACACTACCAAGCATTACTCGTGTATCTTCTGCTAATGAAGCCTTGGATATGCTAGAAGAGAAAAAATTTGATTTAGTTATTACCATGAGACGATTAGGAGATATGGATGCTTTTTCTTTTGGAGCAAATGTTAAAGAAATCCAAGATATTCCTGTAATTCTTCTATTAAATAGTGTTGTAGAAATCAAGTATCTTCCAGAATTTAGTAAACGAAAAGGTATAGACAGAGTCTTTGTTTGGAATGGAGACAGTAAGATTTTCATTGCTATTATCAAACATCTTGAGGATAGATTTAATGCAGATTTCGATACAAATGCTGGTAATGTAAGAGTTTTTATCTTCGTTGATGATTCAATTAGGTTCTATTCTCTAATGCTTCCAGAGGTTTACGGAGAAATTATGAGACAAACTCATCGGTTAATTACTGAAGGTACAAATGATTTTCAGGATTTGCTCAAGATGCGAGTAAGACCAAAAATTCTGCTTGCAGAGAATTATGAAGAAGCCTTGTCATATTATGAACGCTATAAAGAATACGTAATGGGCGTTATCTCAGATATCGAGTTTCCTCTTGATGGAGAACTCAACAAAAATGCTGGATTTCTCTTTGCAGAGAGAATAAAAGAAGATTTTCCCAACTTACCTATTGTTCTACAATCAAGTAAAGACTTTTATCGAGAACAAGCCGAAGAGATGAACTGTTATTTCATTCATAAACGGTCACATGGTATGCTGTGGGATCTTCGGAAATGGCTTCTCGAATATGTTGGATTTGGAGAGTTCATATTTAAAGATCAGGATGGCAATATTTATGGTCATGCTACTGATATCATTACCTTTTACAAGCAACTTTCTGAAGTGCCTTTGAATTCCTTAGTTTATCATGGAAAAAGTGATCATTTCTCTAACTGGTTACGTGCAAGAGGTGAATTCGAAATTGCTGAAACATTGAAACCTCGGAAAGTTTCTGAATTTACTGAAATTGAGCTTAGAGACTTTTTAATTAAAACAATAGATAATATTGTAATAGAAAAAACAAGAGGCATTATTAATGATTTCTCTCGAGATAATTATCATCCTGAGACTCTATATCTCAGATTACGACCCGGATCATTAGGCGGAAAAGGAAGAGGCATTGCTTTCTTGATGTTCCTTCTTAACTCTTTCACAATTAAGGATGAATTTCCTACTATAAATATTGAAATTCCAAAAACCATAGTTATAGGGACTGATGAATATGATAAGTTTATGGAAGATAATAATCTATATGAGTTCGCTTTATCAGATGCTCAAGATTCTGAAATAAAGAAGAGTTTTGTTAACAGCAAACTATCAAGGAGTCTAAGAAATGATTTAGCGTTTCTTCTCAATGATTTAGATGGACCTTTAGCTGTTCGTTCATCAAGTCTTCTAGAGGATTCCGCTTATCAGCCATTTGCAGGTATATTCGATACATACATGATTCCCAATAATCATGGAAGTAAGAAGGAAAAGCTTGAGCAACTATGTACAGCTATAAAACTTGTTTATGCATCTCAATTCTTAAGACTTGCAAAATCATATGCTGAAACCATTCAACAGACTGTTGAAGAATCAAAAATGGCTGTTGTTGTACAAAAAGTAGTAGGAAAAGAAAGACACAATCATTATTATCCAGATTTCTCTGGAACTGCGGCATCATATAATTATTACCCCTTAGGAGACTATATGAAACCTGAAGATAGAATTGCACATCTAGCTCTTGGACTAGGTAAAACAATTGTTGAAGGAGAATCTTCTGTGAGATTTTGTCCAAAATATCCTAAATTAAATTACTACTCAACACCTGATTTATTATTAGATCAAAGCCAAAAATACTATTATGGTGTTGATTTAACAAAAACTGAATTTGACATTCTAGATGATGATCCATATATTAAACGCTTACACCTTGGAGATGCCATTAAAGAGGGAACATTATCTAAGATTGCAGATAGTTATAATTTCAATACAGAATCTTTAGAAGAAGGTTTCTTTGGTGAAGGATCCCCAATTATAACATTCAATCAGCAATTAAAATTTGAAACTACACCTTTAGCAAGATTGATATCCAGAATTTTATCTATTGGAGAAAGAGCTCTAGGTTCTTCAATAGAAATTGAGTTTGCTGGAAACTTCAGTGATTCGAAGAGCGTAAAGGATCAATTCTCTATATTACAAATAAGACCATTCTTACAACAAGAAGCTCTTTTATTGGATGATTTTGAGGTTGTAGACGTTAATCAAATCTTAGCATTTTCTTCGCATGTGTCAGGAAATCTTCTCCAATCAGATATCAAGGATATTGTTTATGTTAAAGCAGAGATGTTTGATAAGACCAAAACTTTAGAAATTGTTGAAGAAATAGATTTGTTAAATTCTCAATTAATTAAAAGAGATCGCCCCTACTTGTTAATTGGTTTTGGTAGATGGGGAACAGCTGATAGATTCTTAGGAATTCCTGCTAAATGGAGTAATATTAATGGAGCGAAAACTATAATTGAAACTTCTCTAGAAGGTTTCTCAATAGATTTTTCTCAAGGTACTCATTTCTTCCACAATATTGTTACAGCTAATATTGGGTATTTTAATATTAAGCACAAATCTGAGCATCATAAGATAGATTGGGATTGGATAAATAAACAAAAAACTAAGACTGATTTGAAATTCGTAAGGCACATTGAGCTGAAAAATCCCTTAACAGTCAGAATAGATGCTCAAAAACGAGAAGGAATAATTTTAAAACCTAAAAAATAAGAAAAATTATCGATGGATAATCCATCGAAAATTAGTTTTTACCAGTGTCCCTGAAAAATCATTGCATTAGCTACTTTCTTGAAACCAGCGATATTTGCACCTAGAACATAGTTACCAGGTTCTCCATATTCTTTTGAAGCTTCATAAGCCATCTTATGAATACTAATCATAATTCTATGTAAGCGCTGATCAACTTTTTCTCTGTTCCAAGAATCAAAACTGAAATTTTGAGCCATTTCTAAACCAGATGTTGCTACACCACCAGCGTTTGCAGCTTTACTTGGACCAAACAAGACTTTGTTCTCAAGGAAAACATCAATTGCTTCTATAGTGGAAGGCATGTTTGCTCCTTCAGATACAACAAAACATCCGTTATCAACTAGAAGCTTAGCTTCATCACCATCAATTTCATTTTGGGTTGCGCTTGGAAATGCAACTTCAGCTGGAATCTCCCATGGTTGACCACCAGGATGGTATTCAACACCAAATTCTTCTGCGTATTCCTTTATACGTCCTCTTCTAACATTCTTAAGTTCAAGAACATAAGCTAGTTTTTCCCTTGTTATACCATCTGGATCATGAATATAACCATTTGAATCTGAGAGAGTTACAACTTTACCTCCAAGGTCCACAACTTTCTCTGTTGTATACTGAGCAACATTACCAGAACCGGAAACAAGACAAGTTTTTCCTTTTAGGTCATCGTTCTTAGTTTTAAGCATTTCTTTAGCAAAATAAACTGATCCATATCCAGTTGCTTCAGGTCTAACAAGAGAGCCGCCATATTCTAATGATTTACCAGTTAATACTGGCTCAAATCGCTGAGTAATCTTCTTCCACTGTCCAAAAAGATATCCGATCTCACGGGCACCAACACCAATATCTCCAGCTGGAACATCCATTCTTCCGCCAATATATCTATACAATTCTGTCATGAAAGATTGGCAGAATCTCATTACTTCATTATCTGATTTACCTTTAGGATCGAAATCTGAGCCTCCTTTTGCACCTCCCATAGATAGACCAGTTAGTGAGTTTTTGAATGTTTGTTCAAAACCTAAGAATTTAATGATACCTAAATTAACACTTGGATGAAATCTAAGACCACCTTTGTATGCACCAATTGCTGAATTGAATTGAACTCTTATACCTCTGTTGACCTGTATCTCACCATTGTCACTAACCCAAGGAACTCTGAAGATAATCACTCTTTCTGGTTCTGTAATTCTTTCAAGAATCTTGTGTCTCTCGAATTTTGGTTCTTTCTCAAAGACAGGTTTTATACTGTCGAGAACTTCCTTTACTGCTTGATGGAACTCTGGTTGAGCTTGATTTTTCTCAACTACCTGTTCATAAACACGTTCAACATAATCTGACATATATATTACCTCTATGCTTATTTCACATACGGGTTAATTTGCTAATCTAAATTTTATTTAAAACCATTGTGATATAACATTAAAATTGTGTGTTATAGATTCACAAAAATACGGGAAGTTAAACACACGTTAAACTAGAGGCTTATAAAAATTAAATGAAAAAAAGATTGAAAAACGTATTTCTATTCTAGTTCTTTCTTTATTATATCAAGTATTTTGTAAGAATCACTCATTGCGTCATATTCTATAACAGTTTCCAACAGATTATTAATTGTTGGTTGAACTCTAACAGGAGGCATATTGACCTTTTCTTTAATCTCAGCTAGCTTAAGACCTTCAGGACGAGATGCAATTGTTGCTACAACCTCTGCTTCTGGAACATCCAATAGACCAGCATCCATCAGATACACAATCAGTTTATTTTCATTTTCTACATTTTCTAACCGAGCAGTTGCTTCAGCTATTTTGTTATCTAATTCATCTACAGTTTCCTTCGATTGAGTTTGAAGTTGAGTATAAATCAGTTCTTTACCTTTGACATCAGAACTAAATTGGTTATATTCTGATTCGAGTTGACTAATCTTCTGTTGATGTTCCAATATTTTGCGTTCAATTTCTTCTTTATATTGTCTTTTACTGATTTCTGTTGATTCCAGCTCACTTTTCTTAACAGTATTGATTTCTATTTCAGCTTTGGTGGTCTCGATTGATTGTTGTGTATGCATATCCTTCTCTTCTAGTTGTTCATTATTCTCCTTCAGTCCATGTAAAGAATTTTTTAATGAATCAATATAATCTGGAATGACTCTAACATCATCTTTTGTAGAATCTATTGTCACTTTAGAAGTGGAAATAGTAGCTGAAACACGAGAGGATAATTCCTCAATGTCTCTATATATCTCTTCAAGTAAGTTTGTTAGTTTTTCTTCTGACATCATAATCACCTAAATATCAATTTTTGAGAGCAATTTGAACTTTCCAGAGGCAGGATCATATTCGATAATTTCTCTTTGAGATAAGTCTTGGAGAATTTTACGAATAATGTCATCAGAAACACCAGAGGTTTTCTTAAGATTTTCAGCATTATCTACTCCTGGGACATTCAAACTACGTAAAACCTGAATTTCTGGCAAAGTAACAATATCATTCTTCACTAAATATTGTAAAGATTTAGAACGGGAAAGTATTCGATTAAAATTGTTTTCAAGTTCAGCATTCTTAATCTCTCTAGTTCTTGTTTGTTCTTTGGTTTCTTCATTTAATGCATCTGTTAAAACATTAAATTCTTCGATTTTGCGCCTTAAATCTGCAACTCTTTCTTTTAAGGAATCAACTTGAAGAATGACTTCAGTACTAACTTTTTCTCTTTCCAAAATTAAAGCTGATAACTGTTCAATATCTTTTTGTTTGCTAGTGATTTCAGAAAGAAGAATATCTCTTCTATGATTTAGCTCTTGTAATTCATTCTTGAGTTGATCCAATTGATTCGAGCTTTGACTTTTCTTTTCTTCTCCTGAATTAATTGTTTGATTGATTTCATCAGCTTCTTTGAAAAAGGAGGAAAGTACTTCCGTAAGTTCTCTAATCTTCCCGTTAATCTCTTCTTTTTTGCTAGCTAAAACCTGCTGCAATTCTTCGAGGTTTGCAGCTAGCCTCTCAATGTTGTTTTGAGCTGATTCAAGATTTACTCTACTCATTTTATTTCCTCACATTACTAATCTGTGTAAACAATAACAAATAATACACCATTACCTAACTAAATAAATCTTGTTAAAGTTTAAATGACAAAAGAAAAAAAGAAAAAGGAAAAAGCTTACTGAGCATATGAATCAGGGCTTTCTTCTCCACCTTCAATATTGTGGCAATATGCAACATGAGCGGCACTATACCATTTGGCTGGTGGATCATCAACACGGCAAATATCTGATACTAGAGGACAGCGTGTTTGGAATTTGCAACCTGGAGGGGGATTAATAGGAGTTGGAATATCTCCAGTCAAGAAGATTTTCTTTGAACGTTTGGTAGGATCAGCAATTGGTACTGCTGAAATCAAGGCTTTAGTATAAGGATGCATCATTGTTCCAAAGATTTCATCACTGGTTCCTGCTTCCATGATTTTACCAAGATACATGACGTTTACTTCATCACAAAGAATCTTAACAAGTGAAAGATCGTGAGCAATAAAGAGATAGGTTAATCCCATTTTTTTCTGCAAATGTAAAATCAGTTGGATAATAGCTGCACGGACTGATACATCAAGGTTAGATACAGGTTCGTCCATCACAATGAAATCTGGTTCTAAGGCTAATGCTCTTGCAATACCGAGTCTTTGTCTTTGACCACCACTGAATTCGTGAGGATAACGGTACGCATGGTGAGGGGCAAGACCTACATCCTTTAGAAGAGTTAAAACTCTGTAACTAGCTTCATCACCAGATGCAACTCCATGAATATCAAATGGTTCGATAATAATATCGTGAGCTGTAGCTCGAGGATTCAAAGAAGCATAAGGATCTTGAAATACTATCTGTAAATGTCTTCGAATCTCCTTCATTTCATCAGAAGTTAAACGATTGATGTCAATACCTTTGAAATAAACCGCCCCTGCAGTAGGGTCGTGTAACCTTATGATTGTTTTTGCGGCTGTACTTTTTCCACAACCAGATTCACCAACTAAACCAACAATTTTTCCTTTTTTAATCTGAATGCTAATACCATCAACAGCTTTCAGATGCGCTACTCGAGGTCGTTTATTGAAAGGAGGAATATATGGTAAAGCAAAGTAGAGAACAATAATAGCTGCAATAATAATGAGCCCAATTACTTGATCAAAAGCAAATACTACGATTGCTGCTACGAACGCTATCATAAACCATGTAGTTTCAAAGGGAACTGGAATGTCGAAGAATTTCTTCAGATTTTCTATTTCCAGAATAACGTCTTCTCCCATGTCCTTAGTTCGAATACGATCTGCAAGTAAACCTTTTTTCTGCTGTTTTTCTTGAATTCTATCAATAAAAGATTCTGCACTACTCATTTTGTCACTTCACCTACAATATCTTTTGGCACAGTACCAATAACACGTTTGTCTCCTCTTTCAGCCATCCAAGCTTTCCCTTCGTCAGTATAAAGATGGCATCGAACTGAATGTCCAGGTTCTATTTCAACTAAACCTGGTAGGACACTTTCACAAAGACCCAACATGTGATAATCACAACGTGGGTGGAATCGACATGCAGATGGAGGATTGATAAGATTGGGAATAGCTCCGCGAATAATCGTTAAATCTTCACGAGCTGCATCAGGACGAGGAATAGCACCTAATAAACCACGAGTATAGGGGTGATAAGGGGATTTGAAAATAATCATGATATCACCAATCTCACAAATAAAACCGGCATACATGACAGCGACTCTATCGCACATCTCAGCAATAACACCCATATCGTGGGTGATTAAAATAATACTCATGTCGAACTCTTCACTTGTAGCTTTGAGCAATTCAAGGATTTGAGCTTGAATGGTCACGTCAAGAGAAGTGGAAGGTTCGTCAGCAATCAAGAGTTCAGGATTACAGCTTAAACTCATCGCAATCATTACCCTTTGACGCATTCCGCCAGAGAACTCGAATGGATAATTATCTACACGTTCATCTGCACTTGGAATACCTACCAGCGACATGATTTTAATTGACTTTTCTTTTGCTTCTTTCTTTGTAACTTTTTGGTGAAGCATAATGGCTTCGCTAATTTGGTCTCCGACGGTGAAGACGGGATTTAGAGATGTCATTGGGTCCTGGAAAATCATTGCTATCTGGTTACCTCTTATTTTACGCATATCTGAATCACTGAGTTTGCGAAGATCTTGTCCGTGAAAAATTACCTCGCCACCAAGTACCTTACCTGGTGGATCTGGGACAATACCTAATATAGATAAAGCTGTTACTGATTTACCTGATCCTGACTCACCTACTATTCCAAGAGTTTCTGACTTATATACCTCAAGATCAACTGATTCTATTGCTTTAACTACACCCTCTTCAGTGAAGAAATACGTTTTGAGCCCGTTTATCTCCAACAATACCTCTTCTGATGGTCTACTCATAAAATCACTTTTTACATTATTAGCTAATAATTTTAAATTACTTGGTTGATTTTGTTATTCTAACTTTTATAAGTTTGCCTATTTTTACTCAAGATTTCAAGAGCCTATTAAAATATATCCACTAGCTGAGCAAAAACATCCAGAAATGGATTTAGACGAAGTTTCTATTAGCTGATGAAAACCAAAAGAATGTTAAGTGCTGTTCATTTTTTTGGAATGCCAGCTTTTTGTAGTTTTCTTCTAAATCTTATTACATCTTTTCTTAATGTTGGGAGGTGTACATTTAGTTCCTCCTGCAAGTGAAGCATGATATAAAGTTTCACTGCTGGATAATCTAAATAGAAAGGGAAAAAAGCTACTATCATCGTTAGTGCAGCATTACTTATACTTGCAAATGGAATAATTTTCTTTCGGATAAGTTTAGTGATTTCTTCCAACACTAAATCTAGCTCTTCACTAGCTTGTGGGAGAATCTGTTTCAAGTATTTTGCAAGGAGATTGACTTTTGCATGCAGTTCATCAGTAACATTTTCGCTATCATTACGCAATAATTTGGCATTTTCTAGAATCTTTTTTGCTTGTGTGACTTTTCTAGTGTAAACATCTATGTCTCTGTCAACACCCCAAAATCGCAAGATTCTGTGTAACAAGTTTTGGTGCAATTCTCTACCATAATAAGCTAAGGTATTATCAAGAAGAGCAAGAAAATATGCTAACATATCATCGTTGTTGAAGCTATTGTCACCTGAGTGACTTTCCAGCAATAAATCACTTAAATATTGGAATTGGACGAATGCTTCCGCAAAGATATTTTCAGGTATAGATCTCTTGGCTAAATCAGAAATAATCTCAATAAATCTGAAGATGTGGCGTAGGTCTTGGCTCCAATCTATGCGCTCCAATTTACCATTAATTAGAAAGAGTGGGGTTTGCAATTCACGGATAGTCTTTTCAAAGGGTTGTAAGTGCACTGAATCAACGATAGTAGTCATTTTTTCCTCAAAAATATATATGGAATTTGATTTAAATACCCAATAGAATTTTTATGCAGTTAGGTTGCAGCTGGTAAAGGAATAACTAGTGCTTCAACTTGCAAGTAGATGGTGAGACTCCCTCCCGGTTATTAGTCTTCACCCAATCTACAAGATTTTTGACTCTGACGTGCAACAGACAAGGCACATCAAATAGATAATGACAACTTTGATTAATAAAGGATGAAAATATAATTGCATTTTTATTGCAAGAAAATGGCAAATTAGAAACTTTGAAAATAAGTCAAAAAAAATCGAACATAACTGTTTGGCTCCCCTAAACTAACGCCTGTGTACCTATTTAAGTCATCCCCCTATGTTTTTGTGAAGATTCATGACAAGTGAATTTGATGTCATTAGAGAATTGAAAACAAAGAAAAATAAAAAAGAGTTGAAAGAAAGGTTTAATCCTTCAGTCTTGGATCGAGAGCATCCCTTAAAGCATCACCTAAGAGGTTGAAACCGAGTACCGTGAAAAATATAAATAGCGCTGGAAACATCGGCATCCATGGATAATCCAATAAATCGTTTTGCCATTTATTTAAATCATCGCCCCAACTTACAGCATTCGGATCTCCGAAGCCGAAGAATGCTAATGCTGCGAAGAGGAAGATTGTATTTGCAATTCCTAGCGTTACGATAATGATTAATGGTGCTAACGAGTTCGGTAGGATATGCTTGAAAATAATTCTCATATCACTCGCCCCGAGTGCACGTTCCGCTTCAACGAAGTCTTGTTGCTTCAACGAGAAGAAATTTGACCTTACGATGAGAGCTGTTCCGCCCCAACCAATGAGTGAAAAGAATATCACCACTACTGCGTACCGGCCTCCTGGTATATTCACGTCCTCAAAGAGCACTATAATGAATATCATCAGTATGAAACCTGGCATGGAGTAAAGTATTTCTATAACCCGTTGGAGGACTTCATCAATAAATCCACCATAGAATCCCGCGATTGATCCTAAAAATGTACCAATGATAACCGTGGTCATTTGACCAATGAAACCAAGAGCTAAGGAGACGGTTGCTCCAAAGAAAATACGTGATACCATATCGTGACCAATTCCATCAGTACCAAAAGGATGTGCAAATGATGGGGGAAGCTTAGCTAATTCAGGGAAATGGTGCCTGGGATGTTGGAATAATACCAAAGGACTATCCGCCGGCATACCCGGTAACCAAAGTTCAATATAGAGGTTATTCAGACTGGCAGGATTAGCAGGATCTCCAAGGAGAGCGCCTTGCTTAGTAAGCCAGTTGTCAAACCCAAGTAAAATCCAAGATGCGAAAGCCATTAAAATAAGGAAAATGACGATGTAAAGACCAAGCATACCCATCTTGTCTTTCTTAATACGCCTCCAGACAATAGACCATTGTCCAGCTCCTTTCATGGTTTCGATTTCTCGAAGGGTTTTTTCGTCTAACAGAAATTCACCTATCTGTTCTTGTTCTTCTGTTGCCATATGTAAATCACACCTTAGTATTTAATCCTCGGGTCAATAAAGACATACGTGATGTCCGTCAGAAGACGCGCCACTAAGAAAAGTAGCGGAAATATCGTATTTGTAGCCATCATCATGGGATAATCCCTGAAGAGTGCTCCTTCTAGAAAAACTGTTCCCAGACCTGGCCATCCGAACACACTTTCGATCATTACTGAACCTGCTAGAAGTCCTGGGAGTGAGTTTCCTATAATTGTAACAATTGGTAATAATCCATTTCTGAAAGCATGTTTGTAAATTACCGCTCTGTTATCTAGTCCCTTCGCTTTCGCTGTTGTTATGTAATCTTGTCTTAGAATCTCCAGTAGCTGTGATCTTACCAATCGTGCCATGAAAACCAGTCCACCTAAAGTTAACGCTAGAGTTGGCAATATTAGATATTTATAGAAGGTTGGATTCAGAAACAGTGGTTTCCTGAACGCATCCTTATTGGCTACTCCTGTAAAATTGAATAATTGAAATGATAATAACATCAAGAGTTTCGCTAGCCAAAACAGCGGCATCGAATAACCTAGTAGCATTGCGAATGTTAACGACCTATCCCAGAAAGAGTTTTGTCGTGTTGCTGATACTACTCCTATTGCTGTTGCCAGTAATAGCGAGAAGAAAAACGAGAGTACATTGAGTACGACTGTATATATAGCTCGTTCTGATATAATCTGCGCTATAGGTATACCTTCACCCGCTTGCGTATAGTACCACGAATTTCCTAGGTCAAAATGAAGCAAATCATTAACAAAACTTACATATCGTTTAAACCATGGGACGGTGTAATAATCTGTATCTAAAAGCCCCATTTCTATTGCTTCACCATTATATGCCGCATTATAACAATCATCATGATCACAATGAATTAACCCAAGTCTCACGACTACAGGATCACCTGGACTTACATTGATAAGCGTGAAATTCATCAAAGTAATCCCAAGCATAACCGGGACAATATATATGGTTCTTCTAATTATGAATCCTTTTAATGACATATATTTTTCTCCGCGAAGTTTATACTCATAAGAGTATTAGTGAGTCACTAATTATATTTATGGCGAGTTTATGCATTTTTAAGTCTTATGAAGAAACTAGGGGAAATCTATTTAAGTAAGGAAAGTCTCGGGTTATTTCTCAAAATTGGTCTATTTTGCTCCCTCGCTCTCTCTTTTTGGCTTCTACTTCATTTTTCTTATTCTTCCATTCCTTTTGGTTCTTCATCCAAGTTTTGTTGGTCAAAAGTTATTTTTCCATCATGCATATGTAAGATTCTTTTTGCTCTTTTTGCTGCAGATAGATCATGTGTTACTAATGCTATTGATGTTCCTCTCTCCTCATTAAGTTGCTTGAACAATTCTAGTACTGTTTGCCCTGTATTTGTGTCTAGATTTCCTGTTGGCTCATCTGCTAGAAGCAAAATAGGTTCGTTGATTAACGCCCGCATAATAGCTACTCTTTGTCTTTCTCCTGAACTTAATTCTTCTGGGAACTTATTCTGTAAAGATACTATTTCAAATTCCTTGAATATGTCGTCCACTCTTTTTTGTCTTTCTTCATATGGGACTCCATCAAAAATCAATGGCAATTCAACATTTTCCTTTCCTGTTAACCCTTCAACCAGATTAAAAAATTGAAAAACAAATCCTAGATTCTTTCTTCTAAACTCTGTCAAATCTGCTGGAGAAAAATGACTTAAATCTGTTCCATTCACTATTATTTTTCCAGTAGTCGGAATTTCCAACGTTCCAATTAAATTTAGCAGAGTTGTTTTTCCACTTCCGCTTGGTCCAACAACTGAAGTAAATTCTTTTCTATGAAATGTCAAATCCACTCCGTCTACAGCTTTTACAACACTATCCCCTACTATAAACCGTTTTGATAAATTCTCACAAACAACAATCTCTTCAGTCATCTGTCTCTTTTAGACAATTAAGCACTAATAAACTTGTTCAAAGACATATTATTTTGTTTAATACAAACAGTCTTGTTTTAAGCTACTGGCGGTTTGAGAAAAATAGTTTCTTGTGCTGGAGCAAGATAGAGTATTTTCCCTTCGATTTTTTGACTGCCTTGCTTTGCTTTGAAAGAATAGATTAGTGTTGGTATATACAGGACATGTAGAGTAATATTTGAGAAATCTGCACTTTCAATAGTTGCTTTTTCAAGAAACTCTTCTAGGTTTTCATGTTCTAGCAACTCTATGATGTTTTTTGAAAAATCTTCTGAGAAAATTTCCAAAAACTTTGCATTTGCTTGTTCCAATCCCAAGCTAGTAAGAATTTCTATCCATTCCCTCAACGTTTCATCTATCTTCTTAGCATGATCTATTTTCTTTTGTATTTCTGCTTTCTTCTTCTGGAACTTTCTAACATCATTGATTAATGCTTCTTTCTCTTCTCTTGCTATTATCTTGTTTCTTTTTTCATCTAGCTTGAATCTCTTTGTTCTAGCATCTAACCTTCGTTGTGTTTTTTTAAGTTTAAAAAATTCTATCTGTGTTTCTTTACTCAGATTCTTTTGTTTCTTCTCAAAATCTATCATTTGCAGCTTAAGTATCCTCTTAGTTTTACTGAAATCATCTGTGTTTTTCCAAATACTCTCTCGTCTTTCTACTATTCCAATTAACTCTTTTAAGTGCACAAGAATATCTTCTTGATAATTCTGCAGATTTTTTAGTTTCTTATGATATTCTTTGATAAATTCTTTAATCAGAATAGAATCTAAATTGACGAGTTTCATCTTGTATGGTTTTTTGCTCAGGTTGCTTTTTACTTTTGTATTCAGAAGTTGAGTTAGCTTAATCTGGAACCGATTAAAAGATTGATTCCATATTTCATTTTCACTTGGAGTTAGCTCTAGAACCTCTTCAGTTCCAGCAAAAAGAAGTTTAAATTGTCTATTCACACCATGTTGAATTGTTGGTAAACTGATATTCTCTAGATTAATGGGAATTATTGCTTCATAATGTCCTTCGAGTTTACAGAGTACAAATGGGAAACCATAATTTTCCTTGTTTTTAATGTCTATTGATTCTATTGAAGGGATTTTACTCATAATCCGTTTTTTGATCTCATCATCAGGCAATTCATCTTTTGCATAGTAAAAATCTGTAACTTGAACTTCTGCTCCAGGATATAACTCTCCCAATTCCTTCTCGATCTTCACTAAATCTGGAAGTCTCTTAGCTTGAACTTCCTTTTCTTCTTCATCTGCAACTTTTGTAATATTTTCTTCTAATTGTAGGGTTTGTTTTTTGACATTTGTTACTGCTTCTACAGCTGATTCCTTTTCAGTTACAATTTCTGAATCTTGCTGTTCAAGTGAATCCTCCTCTGTTGTAGCTAACTCTCCGTTTTCTGTAATTTGGTTGATTATATTCTCTATTTTTTTTACTAAAGAAACATAACCAGAAAGAGATTGAGATTTTTCTTTTGGGGATTCACTCATGTCTTATAACCACTTTATTATCAACCTTCGAAATATTTAAACTAGTCGAAATTGCTTAATGAAAGTGAATACTCCAAACTATTGTTTTAAGGATTTTTTTATGACTAAGATTTGTTCTAAAAATATCTACGTATTGCCCAGTTATATAAATAAAATACTAGATGTAACTATAGGTGAGTATTATTTCTGATAAGAGATGTCCTATATGTTACTCTTCATTCCCGACAAAAGTAGTATTTTGTCCTATTTGCGGAACAGAGTTGGAAACACAATTAGCAAAAGTTACCCCAACTACTGAATCACCTAACGATTTTCCATCAAACAACCCCACATCTCGACCCTCTTTTAGAGATGAACCAATAGAAACTAAAACCGAGAGCGGGGATTATGTGCTAGATTCAACTCAATTTGCATGGAATGCTTCCGATTCACTCGTTCCATTGAGAATGAAGGGGCAAATAAGTTATAGTGATAACTTCAAACCCCCTAAATTACAACTAAGGTTTTTCAAAAACCTATCCCTTGGAGAGATGTTTCTCGTTGGGACTTTAGGTGTTCTAACCTCATTAGCGTTGATTATTTTTATTAATCTATCACTGTTATTGGTGCTTGGCATTCTTCCAGCTTCATGGTCATCATTGTTGTTTACGATTCTTTCATTTTTTTCGATTGCATTTCTGATTTATGTTTTTAACAGTAAAATTGCAAAAACTATAGAGGATTGGAAAGATAATAGTTCAGAAACTAAGAATTCAAACAACATATTTACTTATGGTCTAATTTATCTAATTCAAATAGTTACTATTGGAGCCATATCAATAACATTTGTTGAGATATTTCAAAGAATCTCCCAGGGAGCAAATCAGAATATTGCTATCTACTTGCCCTTCTTATTAACAGCAATAGTTCTCTCTATTGTATCACCAATATTCAGAATAGCAAAAATACTATCAACTCTACGAGAATCTAGCGTTTTTCAAAGTTTTTCGGATGCTTTCCAATTCCCCAAATATAGCTTAAAAAGTATTATTCAAAGTGGGTTGATATCCTTCTTGGTACCAGCATCCATATTAATTGCAGGATTAAATTCATTTTCTAAGATTTTTCTTAGCATTTTTTCACCAGCTGTTGAGTCAGCAGTTTCAGGTTCAGACTATGCTATATGTAGCTTAGTCTTCCTCTTCTTTTCAGTTAGTGTAATTATAGGAAGTTTTGTGGATATAAATGGAATTTACCACTATGAAGGATTGATCAAAGAATATGTGGAACCACCAAGTCTAAGTTGGATAAAGAGCAAATATTCTTCCTCTCAATCAGAAAGTGAAAAGAAAAATAATACAAAAACTGAATCAAGCCATATTAGTGGTGAGAGAGAAGAAAGATGTCCAGCTTGTTCTGCATTAATGATAGACGGGGCAGAGTTTTGTACTGACTGTGGAAAAAAGATTGTTATATAGAGTGCAAACTTCTACTCCTTTTCTTGAATTTTTTCAACCATTTTCTTAATTATTGTTTGAATAGTGTTTAATCTCTCTTCAATTGCATGTATTCTGTCCTGAAGTTCAGTGAATTCATCTCGAGAAACTGAATCTGAAGAAACTGAAACAGTTGAAACCTCTTTTGGGCTTTCATCATAATCATCAAGATCAATGATACCATTAGTTTTTGCAAAAGGCGTTGCATCTTTTATGTTGTTAACTTCAAGTAATTTGTCAGCAAGAAATTCAAAAGTTTCTTGTATGTTTTGTCCAGTTAAAGCACTAGTTTCACTATAATAAAATCGAATGCCTGTTTCAGTTTTCATACGATTACAAAACTCTAAAGCCATTTCACGAGAAACTCGTCTCTCTTCTTTTAAATCAATTTTATTAGCAATGACAATATAAACAAGAATGCCATTATTTGACCCTTTGATAGCTTCATCTAACCATTCTTTTAGATTGGTCATTGTAGAAGGATCTTGACAATCAAAAACGAGAATTCCTGCAATAGCTCCCTTATAGAAGGTGCTTCGAACAACTTTATAGCTGTCTTGACCAGCTAAATCCCAAATTTGAAAAGTGATCAGGTCATCATCTTTTTGTATTTTTTTACTTGCGAAATCAGCACCAATAGTTTTGAGATAACTGGACTCAAACCCCTTTCCCATATATCTTTCTCGAATAGAGGTCTTACCAACTGCTCCTGGTCCTGCTAAAACTACTTTGAAATTCCATTTGCGCAAATTGTTCATCCCCATTACTCTTTATACTTAGCTAATTCCTCTTCTAGTCCTTCTATTCTACTCTGAGCTTCTAGTAGTTTCTTCTGAAATGTTGTACCTACTTCAGTTTGAGTTTTTTCAAAGTGATCTTTTGCTTCCTCAAGTTCCTTTCTCATCTTAGCTCGATCCTTATTTACTTTTTTCATCTCTATGCTTTCTCTGACTTCTTGAACTGCTTTTCTCATTTTCTCATCAATATCAGCTGTAGATAAGTCTGTTTGTGATGAAACAAGAAGTTTCATGGCTTTAATTTCCTCTGCTGTTTCTTGTGGTTTTGCATCTAAAAGGTCATTTATTCTCTCATCCAAAGCTTTCTTCTCAACTACCAAGTCAGAAATTTGAGCTTTCAGTTGTCTGTTTTCTTCAGACAACTCTGATGAGTTTGTTAATTCCAAATCTAAAGATCTTCTTAGATGTTCGAGATCCTCAGATCCTTCTCCAAACTCGTTCATATATCTAACCACTGTGATTAGATATTCTCTTACCATTGGATGGATAATTTCCCAATATTGTACAAGTTCCCTTTCAACATCTTTCATCCTTGAATCCTTTCTTCCTGGAGGAAGTTTTGTAAAAACAGGATTGTCTACATTTGTAGTTGGATAATAGTCAGGAACATAATCATAGATAGTTTTACCTTTATACTTCTTTGGTTTAGACATAGAATAACCCATATTAGAGCTTTCTTTCACTAAAATAAAGATTTTGAAATGGATAAATGCTTTTCAGACAAAAAATTTTCAGTTCTTGCTTTTATTCTTAGTTTTTTTAGGAACCAACAATCTATTGACTCTAAATGCAGTACGCATATTTTTTTGATCAAAAAAGATTTCGCCGATTTTGAGATAGTTTTCTGCAATCTTTTCAATATTTTTTTCAGTATACTTTTCCTTTCCAAGTTTGTTAATTAAGAAAGTTCTAATCATCTTTTTCTTCTTGCGTTTCTTTCTGGAGTACCAACTGAGTTTTATTCTAAGTGTAAATCTATAATATAAAGTTGTTATTAGATTAAATGTTGAAAATATGCCCATTTTTGTACCTCAGTTGTCCATTTTTTTTGATAATTTATCCCTTGTTTAAACTTGGTTAATAGGAAATGTTCTTGTTTGGTGATTATTCTTTTTTCTTCAACATAGAGGCAAACCGGTCTACATTGGAAGAGTATTCACAAAGTATTTTTTCTGCCGTTGTTTTAGTAATTCCTTCATCCCTTAGTTTTTTGTAAATTCTAATTAAGGAGTCAGCAAAATTTTCTGCAACCTCGACATTATAGACTGCTCCCAGAAGTTGATCTACTAAAGATCCAATTTCTCCAGATAGAGCTTTAACTATATCCTTTGTTTGTGAAAAATCTTTTATTGGTTCTTTGTGTTTATCAGCTTTCAAGTCGTTAATATTCTGTTTCTTGTTCTTTTTAGCCACAAAATCACCATTTCTAATGTCCCAAAGGTTCTTCACTATAAAACAGTTATCCTTTGGGCTAAATCTGTGTTCTAGGCATATTTGAAAGCCTAAAACAAGAAATAATAAGAAAGGAAACAGTTAATTTTCTATTTTTGTACATGAATCTCTTGTGAAGAATCTGCTTTTTTGAGTTGAATTGATACATAGATGAACCTTTGAAGTACTGTTAGAACACAGAGAGCAGTTAAAATCATATACCCTAAAGAGAAATATGAAATAGGTTCTCCTGCAATCCACCATCTTGTTGCAATGAATGCTTGATTTGGAACAATTACTGCTACAAACAGCAACACCATCAAAACCATCCATCTTTCAGCTCTTTCCATTATACCTACAGTCATTCTTTCAACTCCTACGCTCTCTCCTTTTGCTCGAACATAACTGATTAGAAGAGCTGAACCTACCATTATACCACCGGTTACTCCATCTACCCAATCACTGAAGATTATGCCAGTAAAGACTGCTAAGTCACTGACTCTATCAATGACGCTATCAATGAAGGAGCCTTTCTTTGAATCTAAACCCCTGTATCTTGCAACTCCACCATCGACGAAATCCATTGCCCCAGCAAACCAAATAAAAATAAATCCAACTAGAGGATTTTCATAAGCAAGAAAAACACCTGCTGCTACTGATAATAACAAACCAATATAAGTAAAAACAGTTGGGTGAATTTTCATTTTCGCAAAGAAAATAATTATAGGCTGACCAAGTTTTGAAAGTGGCTCTCGTATCTGCGAAATCATTAGTCAAGGTAAATTTAAATCGTCTGCTTTTTAATGTTTCTGTAATGTTTGTTGATTTACAAGTTACAGAAATATTTGAAAAACAAAGCCTCTACTATACTATCTGTACATAAAGCATTGATTTGGTTATTAATTATTTTCCTTCCTGGTAGACAGTATATTATGATGCTCTAATGCTTAGGATTTCTTCCATTTCATTCATCTTAATGAGGATGATTCTTGTAGTTCTTCTTTTATTTGTGTCACTAACCATATCGTAGGAATTTTGTGAAAATCTATTACCAATGATTATAGCTCCATCACAATCCATATCACTAATTTGATGCTCAGTTCTGATGATGGTATTTGTTCCTATACTCTTCTTCCAATGATAAGCAAAAACTGCAAACTTTTGATCTTCATTTTCAACAATATATGGCAAAATTCTACTACTATTATCTATCTTATCTTCTTTTAGTTTCTTTACTTTACCATACCTATTAAGAAATTGACCAACTTTTTCCTGAAATCCTAATTCGTTCATATCTTTCAACTAACAATTTTTGTCGGAATATTTGATTGTTGGTAAGTCCATAGTATTACCAAATAAAAGTGTTTGGTGTTAAGGTAAGAAAAAATTCATCTTCTGGTTCTCATTTTAAGAGTGTCTTTATCTTTTTCTTCTTCTTCTTCTTGTTTATCACTTGTGGGAGAAGAACCTCTATGTGAGGATCTCATGGTAAGAAGAATAATTCCAACTCCAAGGATCCCGAGTGCAATGAACATAGCATAACTATTATCAGCCCAAATTGAATATGAAAGAATAAGAAGAATTATACCTAAACTGAAGAAACCTATGACAGCCATTGTATATAATAGTTTGATTTTTGGTCTTTGCATCAATGGAAGTTTGATTTCAGTTTCCGGTTCAAGGTCTTTTTTTCTCTTCTTTGAGCTCATTTGATTTCACCCTAGATATCTGACTTATTCTTTAATTAGAAAATCCAATCAGAGGGGGGCACATATACTATATTCCACATAAGCGCCCATACAGCTACAAATGTTAGGAAATACTGAAACATAGCAGACATATAATATTGGCGTACTTTAATTCCTGTTTCTATCTTTCTATATCTTAGAAACCAGAAAGTAGAAATTCCTAAGAATATAGCTAACATTGTTAATCCTGCGGGCCATGCTGTAAAATTAGACACACCAAAGATGATTCCACCAACAAATGCTGTAAGAACTTTGGACCAGTAAACCTTGTCAAGTGTAGGCATATTCTTTATTTTTTCAATAATGTTTTTAGGTTTCAATCCTTCTTTTGTTTTCTTATATCCTCGGGATATCTTACCTTTCAAATAACTTTTAACTCGAACATATATTCCTTTTACATCAAGACGCAATTTACTCACCGGTGATTTCAATGAAGACTTCATTATCAAGCATTGACTTAGCTGCTCTGGTCGCTGAAATACGCCCAAAGATTGTTGACAGCTGGGTTAACAATATTTATTCAATCGGGGAAAATTTGGTTATATTAAGGTTTCGCAAGTCAACAGAAAGTCCTTTTGAACTCCTAATAGAACCAGGAAAGCGAATCCATATAACCAACTATGAGAGAAAGAAACCTATTACACCTAACAATAAAGTCCTATCAATGAGGAAACATATTAAGGATTTACCAGTTAAAAATTTTTATCAAAAAAATATTGATAGAGTTATTGTTATTGAAATTGCGTACAAAGGCGGATTTTACAAGCTTGTAGTTGAGCTTTTTGGAAATGGAAATCTCATTTTAATCGGTCCTAACAATAAAATTATTCTAGCATACAAATACCGAAGAATGAGAGATCGTGATATTCATCCTGGAAGAGAATACATTTTTCCTCCTTCACCTTCAATTAACATCACTAATCTTACTGAAAACACCATTATTGAAAAGATCACTAGTTCTTCAGGTAAAAATATTGCTGTCTTAAATGAAATGATGGACTTAGGACCCATTTACTCAAAAGAAGTGCTTGCTCGTGCTGGAATAGTTTCAAAGAACTCGGAAGAACTAAAAGAGAATGAAATTAAGAAGATATGTGAAGAAGTTCTTTCCCTTCAAGAAATTATTAAAAACACTGACTTTGAACCAATCAAATACTTAGATGAGGGTGAAATGGTTGATGTTACCCCCATACCTCTTTCTCGTTATGAAGACCTTGAACAAGAAGAGGTCAGTTCGTTTAACGATGAGCTTGATGAATTCTTTTCACTTTTTGAAGAAGAACCTGAATTTGTTGAAGATAGGTCACAAGTTTCTAGTAAATTAACAAAATATCAGAAGAAGCTTTCAAATCAAGAGAAACATTTAGAGAAACTCAGGAAGCAAGAAATAGATGAGAAGAAAAAAGGTGATTTAATATATTCCAATTTTGTAAATGTAGAAGAGCTTTTAACCACAATTTTACAGGCTAGAAGGTCTGATGTTCCTTGGGAGGAGATAATGGCTAAGTTATCAATAGCAAAAGAGAAAGAAATACCTTCAGCTAAGATTTTGGAGAAAATAGAACCCAAAACAAAAACGATTGTTGTTAAACTTCTAGATAATGAATCAGGAAATCATGAATTACTTGAATTAGATTTTACAAAAACATTAACTGAAAGTGCAAACTTATTCTATGAAAAGGCTAAGAAAGGTAGAAGAAAAATACCCGGTGCATTACAAGCTATAGAACGGACTAAAATCCAAATTAACGATACTGAATCAACCAAAGAAGTAATTGTGAAAGAAAAGGAAAGCAAACCTATGGTTGCCAAGCGCTCAAAGAAATGGTATGAAAAATTCCACTGGCTCATTTGTCAAGAACATATAGTTATCGGAGGGACTGACGCAAAAGTGAACGAAAGAATCTTGAAGACATATCTAGATGATAATGATTTATTCTTCCATGCAGATGTTCATGGAGCTCCTTATGTTGTAGTTAAAGATGGTCAAAGTGGGCTTTCTGATGAGTGCATAAAAGAGATAGCTACTTTTGCACTTAACTATTCCAGTTTATGGAAGGACAAAAAATTGGTTGGAGATGTTTACCATGTACTTCCAAATCAAGTAAGTTTAACGGCTCCCTCAGGTCAATTTTTAGCTAAAGGGAGTGTAATGATCTATGGTGAAAAAACCTACTCCAAAAATATAGAAATAAACCATGCAATTGGGATAATTCTTTACGAGAACTATGCTCAAGTGATTGGAGGTCCTGCTAGTAGTGTTAACAGTAAGACTGATATTTATGTTCAAATAAAACCTGGAGATATTCCAAAGGGAAAAATTGTAAAAGACGTAAAAGGAAAACTACTCACACAATGTCAAGAAGAAGAAAAATACAAAATTGATGCGTTGACAGTAAATGATCTTTTACCATTCATCCCAGGAGATTCAGCTATAGTTGAGATGTAAAATTCTGGGCCATATTTACTAATAGTGTAAAACCTTTAAAGGTACCAAATTTACTAACTATTATAGATCAAAGGATGAAGAAAATGAAATCAATCTTCGACGAGAAAAAATTCGATATGGCTGTAAAAGAAATTATGTCAAAGAATGTTATTACAGTTACACCAAAAACCTCAACTGAAGTTTGTGCAAAACTTCTAATTGAAAATCGGATCGGATCTGTAGTTGTAGTTGATAATGGTGAAAAAAATGTTGGCATCATTACTAAAGAGAATTTGATCAAACATGTAATTGCCAAGAACAAAAGAGCTGAATGTGTTACTGCTGAGGAAGCCATGTCTTCACCGTTAATCACAGCATCTCCATCCCTAACAATCATTCAAGCCATGCAAACTATGTTTAAAGAAGGTATAAGACATCTTGTCATCACGAATTCTGGAGATAAAGTCGTTGGAATGTGTACAGATACCGATATCTTCAAAGTAGTCCCTCAATTAATTCTACTAGAACAAGAATATCTTAAACTGATGGCTGAAGGCATAGAAGAAGATGTAGGCGCTGATTTAGCAGGTTATTGTGATGATTGTAAAGAATATTCTGATAAACTGATTTTCGGTAGAAGTTTATACTTGTGCTCTAATTGTGCTCCTGAAGAGTTGATAGAGATTAATGAGTAATTTTTATGCAGACTCAATGTTAGGGAAACTATCGCGATATTTACGTTTATTAGGATTTGATACTTTATATCGTAATACTGAGTCTGTTAATGAAATGCTCCAAGTTTCTGAGAATGATAATAGAATTGTTCTCTCTAGATCTCAAGATGTTTTTCAATCATGTAGTAAAAGGAAAATACAAACTTTCCTTATCTCAAACATTGAAGTTTCTGAGCAGCTTAAGGAAATAAAAGACAACTTCAATACAAACTTTGCTTATCCTCCTCTGAAGATGAGATGCAGTGTCTGCAATGGTGATTTGAAAGAGAAAAGCAAATTAGATATTTTGAATAGAATCCCAGAGGGAACTGCTAAGAACTATGATGATTTTTGGGAATGTTCAAAGTGCTTCCAAATTTACTGGCTTGGTAGCCACTGGGAAGATATAAAAAAGACAATAAGTGAACTATCGTAGGGTGAGATAGATGGAGATTGAGGATGAAACTGGTATTTATTTAGTTAAATTAGCGAGGTTTGCTGCGAAAAAATGGATTGGTGATAATTTAAAGCCACAAGCTACAGAGCCAATCCCTTCACAAGCTGAAACTGTCACAGGAGCTTTTGTTACAGTTAAAACCCAAGTTGATGGTCTTACATCTCTGAGAGGATGTATAGGTTATCCAATAGGTATCAAGCCTTTATATGAGCAGATTATTGATTTGGCTAAATCTTCCACGATGGATGATCCTAGATTTCCTCCAGTTGAGAAAGCTGAGTTTCCTGAGCTAGTTTTTGAAGTTACAATTATGACTCCTCCTCAAACAATAGAATATGAAACACCCCAAGAATTACTTGATCAAATAACTGTACCTGGTGATGGTCTCATAGTTGAATTCCAAGGAAGTAAAGGTTTGTTACTCCCTCAAGTTCCAATAGAACAAAATTGGAATACGGAAGAATTTCTTTCATATACTTGTAGAAAAGCTTACTTACCAACTGATATTTGGAAAAAAGAGAAGATTACTGTTCAAAAATTCCAAGGTATTATTTTTTCTGAAGAATATCCTGATGGAGAAATTATTAGACATTAATTGATTAGTACTGAAAGAAAATCTTCTATTTCGTGTTTATCAACATCAACTGCTAGATGAGGGACAAATATTGGAATTGAGGTGGGGATTTCAGCTGAAACTTTATTGAAAAATGCTTTTGTCATTGTCATTGCTAGACAGTGATTCTCTTTGTAGAAACCAAGCATATGGCTAATATTGAATTCATTGGTCGGCAGAAACAAACGATTTTCTTTGTTTTTCAGTTTTGGTTGTAAATCCAACATCTTGGCGAATAATTGTAAGATTTCATCACTAATATTCTCTTGATTTTCAATCGAATAAACATAAGTTATTCCACCTCTTTTATAGAGATGCAAAATATTTGAAATATCTTCATCTTCATTTGAAGCAACAACTAATACTCGACCTTGACTTTCAACTGGAAGACCTCCTATGCCTTTAGAGATCCTATCGAAAATGTAAGCACTCTTATCCCTTACTTCAACCTGTAAGGTGTACTCTGGTTTATCAAGATTAACTGTTAGTTTTTTATTGACATTGTTTTCAAGAATATATTCACCAATAATTGCTCCTAATTCTACACTGGAAAAAGGATGTTTTCCTGTTCTTCTAGCTCTTACTGCGAAAGACATTCCTTCTTTAAAATTTTGAAAGAAAAATTCTTTAACGCACTCTTTAATTTCTTCCAAATTCGATGAACAGGATCTTACAATGCTCAAACTAGAAACACCAGGTACCAAATGAGCTATGAACTTCTCTATTTTAAGTAGTTGAGTGCTTTCAACAAAAATACGACTATAATCATTTATGACCTTATAATCTGATATTCCATATAATCTTAAAACATACTCAATGTGTGTTACCAAACGTTTAGTCAACCATCTTCGTGTTTTAGAGCCTTTTATCGCTATCTCTGAAAACCTAATCATAATAAAAGAAGAATAACCGTTTTCAGTTTTTGGTGTGCTCTTAGGATTATTCTGTTTCAAGAAAATCTATTCCTTCAATAAATCGTTCTCGCCTTGCCTCAAGATCTGCTTCAGATAAACCTTCCTCATCGTTTACTTCGACTACTTCAGTTAAGTCACTAGTTTTGTGTTCAACTTTATCTTGAACCTCGTAACCTTCTCCTTCCCCAAGTTTGTCTTCATAACCACATTTAGCACAAACTAATATTTTTGATTTTGCTTTCTTCTTTGGAATCAGTAGTTTTCCACATTTTGGGCAGAATTCCATCATTATCACTTAAAATATCTGATTTTTTTGCTATATGTCTTTTCAGACTTTTGAACCTTTCTGTTTGATACAAAATTGCTCAAACACTTAAAATTCTAACTCTGAAGTACAAAGTTTTTATTTAGCTTAATGCAAATATGCAATATGGAACAAGAAAAGGATGACGTTACATCTAAAAGGAAAGATGACCACATTAGGATTTGCTTGGAACACGATGTTGAATACAAGTTACATACCAATGGCTTTCAAGATATTGAGCTTCATCCTGCAACTCTTGTAAATCTTTCCCCTGAGAAAATAGATCTGAATACAACTATTTTTGGGAAGAAAATAGACTATCCAATCATTGTTTCAGGTATGACTGGTGGGTCTAAGTTAGGAAAACAGTACAATAAACAAATAGCGGAGATATGTCAAGAATTTAAAATTGGGATGGGTGTTGGATCACAAAGGGCTGCTATAGAAGACTCTAAATTAGGTGAAACATTTGAAGTAAGAGATATTGCTCCAGACATCCCCTTAATTGCTAATTTAGGCTTAGCTCAATTCAACAAAGGATATGGTATAGAGGAAGCGAAATTAGCTGTGGAGATGATTAATGCAGATGCACTAGCTATTCATATAAACCCATTGCAAGAGCTGGTACAACTAGAAGGGGATAAGCAAGATAATTATTCCTTAGAACCACTCAAACAGCTATTATCGAATGTGCAGTTTCCTGTTATTCTAAAAGGTGTAGGAACTGGTTTTTCAAAAAAGGATTTGAATAATTTAGCAAAATTACAACCATATGCTATCGATGTTGCTGGTGCTGGAGGTACTAATTGGACAAAAATTGAATATCTTAGGAATAAGAAGATTGAATATATTTCAAAAGAATTTGTGGAACAAGGTATAGCTACAGCTGTTAGTTTGAGTCATGCACGTTCCGCAACGAAAAATAAAACTGTGAAATTAGTGGCCTCTGGTGGAATATGGACTGGTACAGATGCTGTGAAAGCATTTATTTTAGGTGCTGATTATGTAGCCTTTGCACTCCCAGTATTAAGGGCTCTGGCAAAGGGGGGAGTAAGTGAACTGAGGAAATTTATTACTACTTTTATTTTTGAACTGCGAACCACAATGACTATGTTAGAATCAGAAAACTTACACCAATTAAAGAAGAAGATGTACAAAAAAATAGGAAGAAAATATAGTTAATCAGACTAACTATGACTCGTCATAGAGCAGAAGCTCTCAGTAATGCCTTGTTCATCCCTAATCTAGTTTATGAGTCCCTATAATTATCTTTTTTGATTGAAATCAAAAAAAATCTCAATTTCAGATAGATTATGATCCTCCTGATAGAAAAGAGGGATTAATTATGAATGCAGGTATGACTAGAGCCAAATTAGCGGCGATTAGTGCAAAATATGCGACTTTATTCCAATTCAATATTTTCTTCCCATCAAGTTGCCAGACTGGTATGCAATTGAAGAGCGCAATTAAACCGTTAAACTGAGCAACTAGGATGAAGATATTTGGACTTGCTAAGAGAGGAGGTAAAGCTATAGCACCAAAATGAGTCAAGAATCCAAAAATCAAGCTGACAAATCCTATTATCGCATTTGTAAAAGGTCCAGCAAAAGCAACCAAACCTAGATCCTTTTTGTCCATTTGTTTACTCATTGGAACAATAGCAACAAAACCAGGAACGATTAGACCTATACCGATAACCATTGTTAACAGAGTAAACATCAATCCCCTTACCCAAAGGATGTATCTGGCATATTGACCTTTTCTTATAGCTACAAATTTATGAGCTAGTTCATGAGGTAGAAAAGCAGTGCCAACTAAGGCAATGGAAACAACAAATCCCCACCACCAAATGTCAGTAGTTTTAGATAAATATTGAAAGAGACCGAAAACAAGAACTATTAGAGCAAAACCGAAAAGAATGTCTAATACTTCATTACCCAAAGTAAAAAGCTGTCCAGATGCAGTAAGACGTTTTACTATGAATTTTTTCTGACTTTTTTCATCTGCAAAGTACTTAGGTGCAGGTTGTGATTGTTGAGATTGTTGAGATTGTTGAGAAGCTTGAGCGACGCTTTGGGCAAATCTTCGCATAGCTTCAGCAGGGGTAACAGAACTTTGGGGTGCACCAGGTGCTGTACCTGTACGTTGATTTACTGAAGGACAGTTGTGATCTTGCGAATCTCTGTGATTTTGACAGAATGACCCCCTACAGAATCTACAATAGAAAAGTATGTCAGCATCAACATTACATTGTGGGTGTTCGCATCTCATTAAACTATACACTACTCAAAGATTTTGACTTCTAAGTTTCAAAGGATATGGACATTTTAGAACGTATCTATTTAACAACATTCTATCAGAAGAAAATTATTAGAAAAAGGATTTTTGTTATTAAGATAGTGAATATTCTAATTATCTGAATTCTGTTATACAATTTAACAGTTAAATTTTCTTTAGAAATGGTTTTAACAGAACAAGATTGTTGAAACCAGTATTATTACTACATCCAAATATTTTTTAATCGAAACTCAGAAAGGGGGTTCAACTAACAATCTTAGATGATGATTATAATGAAGAAAGACATTGAAATTGCTCAAGAAAAAGCAAAAGATATGAAGAACATTAGAGAAATTGCTGCAAAAGTAGGTCTAGAAGAAGATGACCTAGAGCAATTTGGAAAGCATATTGCGAAGATAAATTATCAAACTATGCTTAAAATACTTAATTCAGACAAACCAAATGGAAAATTGATTGCTGTAACTGCAATGACAGCTTCAAGAGCTGGAGAAGGAAAGACAGTTACAACAATAGGTCTATCTCAAGCAATGCAAAAGATAGGCAAAAGTGTAATGTTTGCATTAAGAGAACCAAGTATGGGACCAACTTTTGGAATAAAGGGAGGAGCTACAGGTGGTGGATACTCTCAAGTGTTTCCAATGTGGGACATAAATCTGCACTTTACAGGAGATATACATGCAATTACTTCAGCACATAATTTACTTGCAGCTTTGCTTGATAACCATTTGACAAAAGGAAATAAGTGTAACATTGATCCAACAAAAG
>JAUWJS010000020.1 GCA_030607575.1 Candidatus Heimdallarchaeota archaeon
GAAGACTTACCAGCTATCGTTCTTATCTATCCAAAGTCACTCTTTGGTTTCAAAGAAGGACTTACTGGGATTGATGGACTTCTATTAGGTGCAGGTTCAGCAAGATATGAATTCTGGGATGATCCAGATGACAATATCATTAAGTATGCAATTCCTGCTGATCTAAAAGAATACAACATATACGTTCTATCATCATTCTATGATTCTCAATGGATGGAAGGAGTTTATGGAAGTCTCTATAGAAGAGCACAAACTACCAATCTCTGGGAACCACAAATAGCAGCAGATTTCCCAACTTTCAGTTCTGATAATAAGAACATAACAGTTGAGTTAGATCCTAACGCTAAGTTCAGTGATGGAAGTCCTGTTCTTGCTGAAGATTTCGTATATACTTTGCAACTTCACTTGACTCCAGCTGTTGGTTCAGTAGATTATAGTTACTACAATACTTGGTTTGCTGATAATTCTTCAATATCTGCTGTTGGTGACCATACTGTTACATTCAACATGACTGATGTCAATGCATTTGCATTAGGAACAATCTCCTTTGGTATTATTGACAAATCTGTTGTCGAAACAGCTATAAGCACCTATGGGTATTCTATCTTCGGCGAAGTACCATTGACAGGGAATGTCTTAGATGATCTAGTCACATCTTGTGGTCCATTTGTTGTAGATGTATATGATTCAGTCACTAGCACTGTAAAACTTATTCCAAACATATATTATGCAGATCTAGCAGGTTATGATGCACCTCTGTTAGATGAATGGTATATTACCTTCATCTCTGGTAAAGATACCGCAGTAGCTTCATTAATTGCTGGAACTGTAGATATTGTAGACGCACAATACTACCCAGTTGTAGCAGATTTCGATCAAGCTGGTGTTGTAGGTGTTCTTGTAAGTGATCCATCTCATCAAGAAATGTCTATCAACATGAAACATCCTGTCTTTGGAACTGGTGAATTAACCCCTGTAGGAACTCCTGCAGCAGCTAAAGCAGTCCGTAAAGCAATCAGTCATTCTGTACCACGTCAGGTTATCGTAGATCAAATTCTAGAAGGTCTTGGTGCACCAGGTGTAACTCCATGTCCTATTGTATCAGTAGCATTTGATCCCACATTAGAAGCATACGCATATGATCTTGATACCGCAATCGATTACATGGAAGAGGCTGGTTTTGAAGTAATCATAACAATTACACCAGTAACTACAACTGGAATTGCCGGATTAGTATTCCTATCCTTCTTAGGATTGGCATCAGTTTTAGCCTTCAGAAGATACAGAAAATAAAGTTCTAAACTTTTTTTCTTTTTCCTTTTTTTACTTTGTTCGTTCTAAAAAAGAGTTGAGAATCTAAACTTAATTTTAACTGTAAATTCTCAAAGTTGTTTTACAGTATGGACATCTCTCGTTTTCTTTTATCCAATCAACGAGATGTTTAATGTGAAACAGATGCTCACAAAATGGACACTCGATGGCATTTTCATAAACCGGTTGAAAGCACACCATACATTTTTGCTCTTTTAACTCAGCTAGTTGTTTTCCTTTTATCACTACTTTCTTGAAGAATTTAGCAATTTTAGATAGATTCTCTGCAACAATTATTGTTTCTGCTGTAATTTTTACTGTTTTCATTTTCCTTGGAGTGACTTCACTTACTGTTGCAGTTTTTGTTAAATAACCAACAAAATCTCCAAGTACTGCTTTATCTATTAAAGGATCGCCAACAACAATCAGTTTTTTCTTTGCCCTTGTAGCTGCAACATTTAATCGCCTAGCATCTGCAAAACCTCTCTTACTCTTTGTAGTGGTTTCGGTTAAAGAAAGAACAATTAATTCACGATCACTCCCCTGAAAGCGATCAACAGTATCAACAGTTATAGTGGGAGAGAGATTTCTTCTGATTTCCGCTACTTGTCCTCGGTAAGGACAGATTACTCCTAGTTGATCTGTTGTTAACCCAAGATCTAAGAAATTAGAAATTATTTCACTTACTACCTTAGCTTCTTCAACATTATACTTCTTCTGGTGATTGAAAATACCATTAACTGGGATGAAAATTAGGGGGTGTTTTGGGTCATATATTTCGGGACAACTAAATTTAGAATAATCACCTTTGTAGTTAGGTAATTCCAGAAGATTCTGATATTTAACAAGATCATCAAAAGATTTGAGTTTATTATCATAAAATCGGTCATTAGAAAAATCAATAAGCTTTTCATTCATTCTAAACTGGTGAGTTAGAAGATGTATAGAAGCAGGATTTTTCTCTGCTAAACGTTCAAATAAGGAAATACTCATATTTTCCTTTTGAGCTTGAGGACTTTGAACCACAGGAGGAAGTTGTTTATGATCACCCACCAAAATGAACCTATTTCCTTCAAGCAATGAAGATAAAACCGTTGGTTCAGTCATCTGACTCGCTTCATCAATGATAATTGTTTGGGTTCCTAATTTTTCATAAACTGGATTAGATATAGTAGTGGTTGTTGCTACAACAATTGGATACTCTCTTAAAATTTCCTTAGTGGATTTTTCAGGATTTTGCTTTTTGTAAAAGTCTAAAGTGTAATTTCGAATATCTTTTTGAATCGAATGGGAAGAACCAATTCTGATAAAATTATGAAATTCATTTTCTAGTAGATATTTGCAAACATTATCTACAGCTCTATTGGTAAATGATGTAATCAGAATTGTTTGCCCTTGCTTAGCTAGCTCAATAGCCGATTTTGCAATCACATAAGTTTTTCCTGTTCCTGCAGGACCTTGAATAAGAGAATAATTCTTTGTTCCAAGAATCTTCTCAACAGCTTCATTTTGTGTTAAATTACTAGGAATATATTTTCCTTTTATAGGTTCAGTTTCAGATTTACTAGCTTGAATAACTAATTCACGAAAAGGATTTCTTTTGAAAAGAAGATTAAACAAACCTCTTTGTTGTCTTCTAAAACCAACGTCTATGGAGTACATATCAATTGTTGAAACTGATTCTTGAGTTGCTCTGGTTTCAATTTCTATTGATGTATTTGAAATGCCCGAAATCACACCAGTACTTACAAAACCTTGTTTGATTCGTCCTCTGCTTAAAACAACAATATCACCTTCACGAAGCTCACTGTTATTCTTACAAGAATATAATAACCTAGTTGTACTACCTTCTTTTATTTCATTTTCCAAAGATAAATCGGTAACTGCTTTTCCTTTGGCAACTCGTTGATCAATTGAGAGTTTCCACAAATCAGAAAGATTTCTTGCTGATTCACTTTTATCAAATCTAATTAGTTTCGAGAATTTGTTAAAATACCCGATGTGAGTATCAGGAAGAGAATTTTTTGTACAGAGTTGCTCGTGGGGACATGTTGAACAGCTACGTTCTTGATTCAAGCCTGCACAAACTAAAGCACAATAGTGCTTCACAAAACAATTTCTACATCTGTTTTGCTGAGATTCAGGGAGAATTGGTGGAACATAACCAAGATGGGAGATTCGGTAGGCAATGTTTCTATGCTGCATACCATATCTCAAGAGACCCCAATTAGGATTAGCAGTTTTTTGAACAAGCGTATTTGTACCAACATAGAGAACACTTCCTTCTTCAGGAGGAGATTCGTCTATATCAGTTTGAAGACCATATCGATAAAGAGAAACCTGAAGGAGATCAGAAAAGCGAATATCCTTCTCTTCTGAAACTTTTCCAGTTTTTAACTCGATGATTTTATTATCACTAAAAAGATCGATTCTACCTCTGATTCCGAAGAAAGGAGAAAGAAATAAGATTTCAGGTAAAGCATTTGGGGGAAGATTTTCAACAAAAGAATCTAAACTTTCTGCCATTTTTCTAACATCTTGAAATACAGTCTCTTTCTTGTACCCATAATGCTCATACTGAAGAGAAAAATTATCAAGGACCTTAGATAGTTCTTCAGAGGGTTTAGAATTGTTGGAAACAGCTAAACTAAGAGCATCATGAACAATGGAACCCCTAATAGCTATGTAAGGAGAAGGAGTATCACCAACGATTTCATTAATATAATAGCTTCGAGGGCAAAAAGATACGCTGTTGGCAGCTGTGGCATACATTAGGATATCAGGATCAACTACGACAATGGATTTAGACCCAGCTGAAAAATAGTAAGATTCATCATCTGCTTTCTTATCAACATTAAAAATCTTCAAAGGAGTATATGGTTGGAGATAATCCCCAATCTCGTGCCAAGGAGACCAAAGATTAAGTATGAAGTGTTCTTTATCTACATCAATAAGTATAGTAGAAAGAGGATTGTTGCCTTCTTTTTGAGAGAGAGTTTTCAAGAACACACAGTCTAGATTAAGCATGGCTGATACTAAATCTAGAAAATAATAAATAAACATGTGGGTAAAAATGAGGGAAAGGAAAATGTATCTGGGATTTTTGTTCAAACCAAATTTTAAAAGGTATCCACAAACACTGTTTAGTTTGAAGAACAAAAAGTAACAAAGTGAATAAAAATGGCAGATGATGTTTTTATTATTGATAGTAGTGGGATTCCTTATTATAGTAGATGTTTTGGAGGAGAAACTTGTAAAATGAGACCAGATCATACACTACAAACAGGATTTTTAGCCGCGATATATGCGTTTTCAAAAGAATCATATGGACAACAAGAAATAAAGACAGTTGTCTTTTCAGACCTAAAATTGCATTTCAGAGTAGATAATGAAAGAGATGTGATAGTAGTATTTACTACTCCAATAAGTGAAACAGATGAAGAAGTGAAAAATCAAATGGATATGACTTACGGAGCATTTCTTGAATTGTATGAGAATCAAATAGGAAGAGGTTATTCAGAACCTGCAGTCTTCGATGGATTTGATGAAGTTCTATATAATTTGAATGTTGTCAAATCAAAACCTATGGGCATGATAAATTTAGGAGAAAAGGTAAGAGGTTGGAAAAGACTGTTCAAGAGATATAAGCATAAATAGAAAAAAAGTAAGAAGAATTACTGATTTATTCGTAATCTATACATTCGCTTGGACATTCATCTATACATAGTCCACAATCTGTACAATCTTCTTTTCTTGTTGTCACTGCTACATCTTTTAGATCATATACGTTCTCTGGACAGATATCTACGCAAGCCCCACAAGCTATACAACATTCTGCATCTACTACTGTTGGCATTTTTTCTTTCACCTAGTGTTTGAAATCCTTTTTTTACTCCTCTTTTTAAACTCTTCTCTTAAGTCATGTCTTCCCGTCTTCTTCCGCATTTCAGGTTACTCTTCCAGAGTTATGTTAACCTATTCTCTCTAAGTCTGTATTTTCTATCCTCCATATAAATAATGAACAATTAACATCTGTTTCCAATAAGTCTAACTATGTTTTATATAACTTTACAAAAAAATAGAAAAAATAATCTAAACTAGATTATTTTATTTGTGTTGATCTTCCTCGTGCAAAATCAGCTATTACAATGTACGAGATTATTTTTGCAAATTCTGTAGAGCTACTTAAGATTCCAACAACTTCATTTGTTGCTTCATCTACAACTCCAATCAGAACTTCCTCGTTTTCTCTTTCAACTCCAATGAACTTTGGTAATTCTACTCCTGTGCCTACATCTCTGAATTTTCTTACCTCAACATTTGCGTCTGCTGTATATGCTGAATCGATCCATTCCCGGTTTATTGTTTCATCTAGTTTTGTTACTATAGTAACTCTTACTGTTGAAGGTAAGGTTTTCACTGCATCTAGTGGTACATAGTCTGGATTTGGGGACATAATTGTTACACTTCTTTTTGCAGCTCTGACTATCCTATCCATATAATCTTTTGTAGCTTCTAATCCTGTAATAGATGTTGTTTCGACTCTAGGTATGGGTGATTCTTTTGTGGTTGCTTCTAGTGTTCTGAAATCGTTCTTCAATTTTATAGCTACTGTTAAAAGATGATTTGCAGTATCTGTGAACTTTCCTTCAGTATCTGCAAGAAATCTTGCAGCAGCATCTACTTCTTCAGTTAGATTTCCAGCAAGTTGATTTTTACTATCACTTATTTGAGCCTTTGAAGTTGCTACAATATCATTTGTTATACTACGTGTAGATTCCAAGGATTGATCCAGATAAGATGATAATTCTGAGGAAATAGCTGAAGTTGAAGAATTAATCAAATTAACAGCTTCTTGGTACTTGGAATTTATATCTGCTTCGCTCTCTTGAGCGATTGTTTGTATTTGACTTGCCAAATCAGACCATTTTTCTTTCAGGTTGTCTTTCTCTGTCCCTAGTGTTTGGTTAACATTCTCATTTAGTTGTGTGGCGAGATTCCTAAAAGTTTGAACATGATTGTTTAAATTGTTAACAATTCCTGTCACAATATCACTAAATTGGTTTGAAAAGTTCTCTTCAAAATTACCTAATCTTGCTCTTGCAGTTTCTTGTATTTCTTGAATCTTATTATTATAGTTCTGTAATGTTTCATTATATTTTGCATCTAACTTTTGAGCAAACATGTCTTTTTCGCTTGTTAAGTTGTTACGATGTATTTGTTCACTGTTTTGAAGATCAGTATACTTAAGATTCATATCTTCTTTTATCTGTGATATAGTATTTGAAAAGGCATTGTTTTTCTGTTGAATGAGTTCATCGGATAACGATTGTTTAATCTCTGAAACTTTATCGTTTAGAGCAGATACAGCTTCTTGAACCTCAAGTGACAATTCTTCTACTTTTCTGTTCAAAAGCATTTCAAGGGAGCTATTTAACTCATTTAGTGAACCAGATACTGTTTTTGAAATTTTATCAACGGTTTCTCCAGTTGCTCTTACAGTTTCAGTTGAAAAGCTGATATTTTTGTCTGCTTGACTTTTAGTAAATCCTCTAACATCGATTTTTGTTAATTCAATACTCTCTTCCAGAAGCTGTGGAATTTCCCCTATATGAGTCGAATAATTTTCTACTAATAGTTCTAGCTTTGGCTTTAGAGTTTGAGATACTTCCTCAATTGATTCCAATGTTTGATTAACATTTTGATTTACTTGACTAATTGTTGTAGAAGTTTTTTCATTATTATATTGAGATATGTTTTCAACTGCAGAATCTATTGATGACTTAGCATTTGATATACTATCTGCATTATTATGTAAGGTTTCTTGCACAAAATTCGTTAGACTCTGCTTTTGTTCATCTTGAATGTTAGAAAGTCTACTTTTAATTTGATTCGATTTTGATACTAGAGATTCCTTTTTCTGATTAACCACATTCTCTAATTCTGAGGATGAACTCGCTAATTTTTGATCTAACTCAGCTTCTTTTCTTGAAACAGACTCATTTAGCTGTATCACAAGATTGGTCCTTAACTCGTTAAATTCGGTTTTTTTGTTATCCATGAAAGTTGAAATGTTTGCCAAATTAGTCTTCACATTTGAACTAATTTGATCACTACTTTCAGCAAGATATTCTAAAGGTATTCTAACGAAATATTTCTCGAGATATCCTTCAGATACACCTACAGCACCTTTTTTCTGTAAAGCATCAAGAGCAACTTGAACTTTCGAAAAATGGAGATTTCCAAAATGAGCAATTTCAAAAGCTGTTAGTTGTCCTGATCCTAATAAAAGAGAATATACTTGTTTTTCTTCTGTTGTTAGCTCTAATCTTTCGATAAATGACATTTTTATACACCTATTAATTTCAAAGCTTTATCTCTCAAATTAAATTAATAAAGTTTCTTAAAAGGCACATGTCACTAACATATTGGAGAATCTTTTTTAACAAGCGATATACTATTTGTTGGTGTGATAAACTAATGGTCGAATATGAAATAGTCTCTTGGGATCAAAGTTACCAGATGACTTTTTACTTATTTGAAAAGATGGCAGAAGACAATTATTACCCTGATATCATTGTTGGTATCGCTAGAGGTGGATGGATTCCAGCCAGGCTGTTAGCAGATTTTTATGGCAACCGAAGGACCGCTAATATAAAAATAGAATTCTACAATAACACTTCTAGAACCTCAGATAATCCTATTATAACTCAAAAAATATCTGAGAAAGTTGAAGATAAAATAGTTTTAATTGTTGATGACGTTGCAGATTCAGGCAAAAGTCTAACGGCAGCAGTTGAACATATAAAAGAAATGGGAGCCAAGGAGATAAGGACAGCCACACTTTATTACAAAAAGCAAAGCATCGTCAAGCCTGAGTATTATATAAAGGAAACCAAAGCTTGGATAGTTTATCCCTGGGAATATGGAGAATTTGTAGCTTTTCAATATGACCAGTTAAAGGAGAAGATGTCTATCAAAGAAATTAGAAGAAAATTAAAAGACATTGGAATTCCACCACCATTAGTGGATGCTTTTTTTTCTCTGATTTTAAATAAAATAAATAAGAGGAGGAAGAATAGTGAGTGAAGAAAATTCCGAAGATGTAGAATTACCTAGTGATGTTATTGATAGAGTAAATGTTGGTGTTGTTGCAGTCTCTTTAAGCTTATATGAAGAGGGAATGAGTTTAGGAGAATTGATCGAAGTAACAGGGATAAGAAGGGAAGATGTAATGGAAAATCTGGAATTCTTAATTCATCATAGAATGGTTCGACAAAGACTGAATACAGATATCTACTATGTTTCTAATTTCAAGAAAATGCTTCAGTTCTTACTATCTTCAGGTTTAATGTTTCCAATTAGTGATCAAATTTCCAAAACTAAGGAGTAGAAAATAAAGAACCATTATTTCCCTAGATATGTTTTCAATGAGGTTTGAGAACTTTTTTTGTTTTTATTATCAGCTGATTTTTTCTCTTCCTTTTCTTCTGTTTTAGAATCATCTACTTTCTTCTTTTTTAAATCATCTTGTGATTTTTTGCTTTTTTCTTCTTTATTATCAGTTTTTGTAGATTTTTCTTTAACAGCTTTCCCAGTTGTTAATGTTTTAGTAGTTTTCTTTGGTTTTTGTGTTGGTTTTTGAACTGGTTTTGTTGTTTTCTGTGTATAAAAAATCAAACTTTGATTCATTTCTTTAGCTTTGTTTATCCATTTTTCTGCCATTTGTAAATATGCTTCTTCTGAGTATTCTAAAATTCTTTTAGTCAGTTTGTTGGATTTATCAGTTAAGAAGAGGATATCGGATTCATCATACTGAAACCAAGCTACCAAACCAGCAGCCATTTTTGGGTTAGTATTGAAGATTATACGAATAAATGGATAATAATCAATTTGAAAAACTTTTTTTGAACAATGAAGTTGTTTTTTACTTTTATTTGCTATGCCGGTTAAACTAGCATTTTTACCTCTTAACCTTCCCATCAATGACCAATAGCTTGGGAAACCATATTTAGTATATTTGAAAGATGATGTTTTTACTAATCCCACTGAGGAAATAAAAGTGAAGAAGTACTTAAGAAATTTCCAATCTTGCTTGATATAACATCGTTGTAAATACATATCCGCTTCTGCAATTAGCTGATAAATACTAAATAACTCTTCAGATGAATCTGCCTGTTTATAAGCATGTTCGTAAACATAAGTAAGTAATTCTCTGTAATCAACATCCACCCCGTCTAAAGCCCTTTTAGCAGAAGCAAAATCCTTAGCTCCAAAGATACTATTAAGAGCGGAATCCAAACTGTGTTTTTGATTTCTCGGACTAAAAATAATCTTAACATCCTTTATACCAAAGGAAGCTCCTTCTAAATCATTGATAGCTGATCTCGCATCACCACCACTATTTTTGGTTATAGCAATTAGTGTTTCTTCATTAATATCTAGTTTTTCCTTTTTAACAATCTTCTTGAGAAGGGTGAGAATTTCCTCTTCCTTCAAACTGTGAAATTCTATTACTAGCATATTTTTTTTAGCAGATTTCAACGAGGAAGCTGAAGGATCGTTTGCGGTACATATTATCGGGGTTCTTGTCGCAGTTACAGCTCTCGTTAAAGCACTCCCTCCACCTCTATCTTCATTTCCAAAAAGACCATCCGCTTCATCAACTAAAATCAATTTTCTGACTCTTGCCCCTTGAAGCACAGTTCCTTCAGTTGATGATTTTCCAACAAGTAGCTCAACAGCTTTTTTATTTCTTTTATCGCTAGCATTTACTTCAACAAACTCATAATCATATTTCTTTATTAGATAATATACAACACTAGTTTTACCTACTCCAGCGGGTCCTGCCAGTAGAACAACTTTCTTCCTTTGTTGGTTCCAGCTTTTCAACCAATTTTCTAACTTTTGAATTGCCTCTTTGTTTCCAACAAAATCTTCTAATTGCTCAGGACGATATTTTTCAACCCAAGGCACAACTTGACTATCTTTTTTACTAACCATAAATGTCATTTAGACCATAAATGTTTCAATATAAAAAATATGTGGGTAATGGGAGAATGTTATTTACACTACTCTTCTGTATCTTTCTTTTTGTCCTTAGATTTAGTAAAGAGCATTTTCCCTAAAATACCACCTAGCATTCCACCTACAAGGCCTATTAATGGTACAAAAATAAATGAACCTAAAATCAATGTTGCAAAGAAAGTACTAAAAAATAAACCTCCAGAGCTAAAAAATGAAGAAGTCATTGTAGCAAAAATGAAGTCTAGAAATAGGAAAGATAACATTGCAGACCAAGCACCAGATCTTAAACCTCCTCTGGAAACTAAACCTCCAACAAAAGAACCGATTAACCAAATAAATAGTATCAAAACATATACTCCTCCATTACCTAAGGTATTATCAAGACCATAAGTTTCCAGAATTGGAATCGGAATAGGTAGATTCATTTTGATAAATATGTTAACTACTAAGAGAATCAGAAGCATTAGCCAGAAATGACCACCAGAGCCATGATCAGCAACTAACGCCGTATTTGCAATATCTAAAGCTTCGATACCAAGTGTAGGCCAGAGTACTAACATTAAAAGGACAACGACAATTGTACAAGTAATAAAACCAATTATAGATTTGTAGATACGCCTAAGGAAGAACATATCAATCAAACTAAATTGGAGATTTTCTTTTTAGACCTTTGTATTCAATTAGAAGAAACAATTCTCAGAAATTAGAATAAGATTGATAGACAGGTTAAAGACGCTTGACATTTCTCAAATTCACTCATGTTCAATGAGATAACATAAAAACCAGCATTTTCTACAGCTTTTTGTGCGCCTGAAAACTTATCAGACATAATAACTGTATCAGCTACAGCTAAACAGTTAACAGAGTAGTATTCTTCTTCTGGAATTATTATCAATTCAAGATTCTTCAGCAAAGGGCTGTTTTCATATTCAGTTGTTGTAATAGCAATATTCTTTCCAAGATATTTTATGTAGCTCTTTAAGTGAACAATATTAGAGTTAGTTATCGATGAAATCTCAATATCTAACCAAGATCTTAATTGATTCACACCGTGTTGGTTTGTTCTTTGAGTAATTCCACAAATTAACTTATCCGGGAGATGAACAACATCTCCACCCTCAATAATCGCAGGGGCTGTAGCTTTTTTTACAGAGAAATAGTTCTGCAATGTTTTCTGTACATCTTCAACCTCTCCCCTTCGACTTTCTAATGCCATTCGTGTAATCAGAGCTTTCTTACCATGTACAACAGCATTATCTTCTACAAAACACGAATCTGGAAGGAGATCTTTTGGTGGCAGTTTTATGAGATCTAAACCTAATTCTCTTAGAGTCTCACAATATCTCTCATGCTGCTCTTTTGCCAAAGATAAATTTACTGTATGACCCATCGGATGAGAAGTTACACAATTAATATAACTCTTACTGGGTTCACGAACTATTGCTCTCTTTGCATTCATTTAGATTTCAAAGTATAATTCAGGGATGAGTTTAAATATTTCTCCATCGCTTCAGATAGTATGGAACTAATAGGTCAGACTGTCCAAGCGTATAAGGGGCTTGGTTGTGAACACATCATACGTCTAGCTAAATCACTAGGAATCGAATCATGTGAAATAAACCCTCAAGGAGTAAATTTGGAAAACATAGATAAAATAATCGAAGCTGTGGGAAAGATGAAAACCACATTTCATTTACCTGTGGAAGGAATAGAAGGATTCGATTTTGCATATCCTGAAAAGGAAAAAGAAATTCAAGATATTATTAAGTTGGTAAATGATTATGGAAAAGATCTGAATATCATTTTAGGGGTTTTTCATCCTGTCGAAACTCAGGGGAACCTAGAAACGTTATTGAAAAATATTAAACAACTAAAAATTCCTTTGATCGTAGAGAATATAGTGTTAACCTCTGATGAGGAATTTATTGAAGCATATAATCTATTCAAAAAAGAGTTAGGGAATCAACTTAAAGGATGGTTATTTGACGTTGCTCATTCTTATTTACGTAATGGTCCAGAAAAATATCTTGATTTATTGGATAAAATGCCATTTGATGAATTAGAAGAAATTCATTTATCAGATTGCACTGAAGGGGAAGATTCTCATTACTCATTTGGAGCAGGAATTCTTCCAGTAAAGCAAATTCTTCAGGAAATTAAAAAAAGAGGATTCAGTAAAATAATTGTGAATGAGATTGATGCCTATCCCAGCTTGTGGAGTGCAATTGATTCTTACCGAGAAGTTGCTAAATATTTCAAGAAGCGATTGTATCTTAAGGTTACAGCAAGACAAGTTTTTGTTAAGCCTTTAATTCAGAAAAAGCTGAAAAAAGCCGATATTACCTAATTCTGTCTTTAAGATTTCTTCTTAACATATGTCATTAACTGAAAGGATAAATCAATCCATTTGAGATATGAATTAACTGTAGCTCTTGCTGAGACAGAATCTTTTGCATCAATTTTCAAAATCAATGTTGAGTCTTGTTTCTCAATGGTAGCAGTAGACCGTTCATTTGAATCGAAATCAGTTTCTAGAAGTAAGTTAGTATATAATTGATTGCAAATTTCAACATCAGATAGTTTAATCTCAAAAAGAATATCTATGTTTGAAATAGTTTTTTCTTGAATGTCAATCACCAGATATTTTTTTCGTATTATTGTCTTGAATCTGCCTTTCTATTATTCTCAATTTTATGCGAGGTCCAGTCTGTTTATTGTTTTTATCGAGAAATTCTAAGAAGATAATACCATCATCTTTATCCAGATAATCTGCATAAACAGTTACATATTCCTTATCTTTGATTTTCTCGATTGATTCGTTAGTTATACCTAAAAATTTCTTTAGAATTTCCTCTTCAACAGAATTTTCAAGAGTTGAAATTAATATTGAAACAGCAGGTTTTCGTTTTCTACTTTTTTCTTGATAATCCCTAGATAACGTTAAACCTCTAATCTTTATGGCATAGGGTATTTCTTCTATTTTATCTGTTAAGTTAAATAATCTAACAAAATTCGGGTTACCTTTTACTGAGTTAATTATAATAGCTGTTTCATAGCCTTGATTTTTCATAGAATTCAAACAAAAAAATTCGTTTGCCGATCCTCTCGAAATCCTTGAAGAACGAGGAACCACACTGACCATATCATGGATGAAGGTTCTAGTTTTGTTGGTTGGAGAGCGTGATGTAGTATAACCAATTTTAGTCATTAAGTTCACGACGTTTTGGAGTTTTAAAATGTAAGTATGTTAAACTAAAAAGCAAATAAAATAAAAATAGTAGGGATTGATTAGAAGTCTTCTTTCAATCCTTCTGAAATACTAGTAACTCTTCTTGTTATACTTCGCCCTGCACTAGTGTTGGGTTCCCATGCTCCACCTGCGAGTTTTTCACCACATTTAGAGCACTCCCATATACCAAGACCTGCTCTTTTTAAAGTCTTCATATGACAAACAGGACATTTGTAAACAGCCTTACTTTTGTTTTCTATCTCTCTTACTCGTTTTCTAATTGTACTACCATACCTAGCACCGTAGCGTCCTGTTGAACCAACTTTCTTTGTTTTAGGCATTTTTTACACCACTTATTTCTTCGAGAGCGCTTTCATTAGCTCTTTCCTTAAAGTTTTCGATACAAGTAAGCTTTCCCGAAGTATTTTCTTTATTTCTTCAGGGGTATAAACTCCTTGTCTTCCCTTTTGCACCGATACAATATGATCATCTTCATCGAAACCGAATGTTAGTCTAGAGTTACTAACTCTTTCTTCTTTAAAGTTAGCATCAAAAATGTTGAATTTACCTACTTTATATGATGTTACAGAAACAGGATAATGATCTATTTTTAGTGGCTCTTTTTCTTCTAAAACTTCAACTACACCATCTTCTCCAACTTTGGTTTTAGGTATTTTGGCAGTTGCTAAAGCCGCTATTGCACCAAGTGTGGCAGCATCAAATAGATTTCCAGCATCATTTAAAATGTAAAAATCTATAAACAATATCCAAACAGATTTTTCAGGAACAATACATAATTTCGATAAATCTATACAATGAGATTCTCTTATTGCTCTATCAGTTACTCTTGCAAGTTCTATTGCAGCGTTTGAGGGAGGACCAATTTCAAAATATGGTGAAGCTAAGGGAGAAAGTTCTGCACTTATTGTAATAACACCTGTGTTTGGAGTATCTGGAAAAGGACTTCCCAATATTGCTTTAACTCCAACAATCAGTTTGGTATCTCCAAGTGTTACAACGGCTGATCCTTCAGCTTTTCCTACATAATGTGTTTCAATATTAACCTCTCTAATCTGATTCAGTTCTCGATTATCGGATCTCTTATTCTGTTCCAAAAGGAATAGAATGTGATCTTTCTCTATTTCACTAATAACATAATTATCTCCCATTTTACTCTACTCCTTCTTTTTTGATTTCAGTTTTAGGTTTTTCCTCGGCTTCAGTTTTAGGTTTTTCCTAGGCTTCAGTTTTAGGTACTTCTTTGACTTTAGCAACTTCTTAGGCTTCAGCATTAGATAATTCATTTGATTCATCTTTATGTATTTGACTAATATAAATCTTCTGTCTTGTTTTAAGCTTTAGGTTCTTCTTTGGCTTCAGCTTTAGGTACTTCCTTGGCTTCAGCTTTAGGTACTTCCTTGGCTTCAGCTTTAGGTACTTCTTTGACATCAGCTCTAATATCTGTATATTTCTGTTTTAGGGCGTTTTTTTGAATTTCAAATATTTCTTTTGCACCTTTGACAGCTAAATCTAAGCTTTCTTCAAATTGATCTATAGTGAAGATTCCATCCAATTGAAGTAAAGAAATTTCATCTAAAGTAGGAGCATATGCTAGAGGCATATCACCCGATCCCTTTTGGTCTTCTAAATCATATAGATCTAGAGCAACTTTGTCATTAATTAACCCTGCAGCTACTGAAGAAACTATACCTCTCATTGGAACACCAGCATCAGCTAGAGCAACAGAAGCAGCTATTAAACTGGCACAACGAGTTCCACCATCAGCTTGAAGTACTTGCATATATACATCTATAGCTGTTCTTGGATATTTTTCTGTTAGAACAACTGAAGATAAGGAATCTGCAAGAATCATAGAAATTTCCTTTTCTCTCCTTGAGGGAGCTGGACTTTTTCTGTCATTGACTGAAAAAGTTGCCATTCGATAAAAACATTGAATTAATGCTCTATCTGGTAATGCTCTGTGTTTTGGATGCAGTTCTCTAGGTCCATAGACCGCAGCAACAATAATGTTCTTTCCCATGCGGATTTCTGCAGAACCATCTGCATTTTTTAATACACCAATTTTAATACTTAAAGGACGTAATTCGTCTAAATCTCGCCCATCTACTCTTTTTCCTTTTTCATCGATTAGTTGGACGGTTCCATCTCCTGCCATAATATCACTTCTCATTTTCTGTTTGACCGTTAGATAGCATCTCGCGTATTCTGTCAGTTAATCCCTGTGTATGCGCTTCTAACTCTATTTTTGTAATTGATTCAATAGCCTTTATTTCATCTTCAGGCTTCTTTCCATGAATCCAAATTCTTCCATTTTGACCAGTTATAATTTGTGTTCTTGTAAGTCTTTTAACCATATTAATCATAGTACCCTTCTTTCCAATAACTCGAGGAATATGGGCTGCTTCAATCTCTATCACTCTTCCCCCTCTTAATTTTCCTAATCCTCTCTCATTTGTGAGTAGTGAAGGATCTCTGGTTCTGTCAAAACTTGCAATTTTTGTTAGGACAATATCCCCAATATCGAATATCTTTCTGGTATCATCCTTTACTGGATCAAATCGTTTATCTGTTGCATTATTGGCTAGTAATACCGCTGAATAAGGGGCTCCAACATCAACAATCCAATTAGTTAATCCAACTTCAACTATCTTACCGATTACTAGATCACCAGGTCTAGGAACGTATTTACCTTTCAGAGATTTTACCTGAATAAACTCTCCTTTATCTTGAAAAAGACCTACAAGTGTAGAGTAATAGACATTTCCCTTTCTTATGACACCTTCGCCATATTTGAAATTACCTTCTGCTAGTAAATCACCTGGAATAACTATTTCATGATTCTTTACTTTAATAACGGACATTATTAATCACACTCTTTGTTATTTATTCAGCAAGCCTTTCTAATATTTTGACTTGCGCTTTTCCTTTAGTTCGCGAAGTTACTTGTTCCAAGAAATCTGCTTGAGTTCCAGAGGGTATTTGGGTAACCATGGCTAAACTACCATCTGATAACCACTCTTCTTGAATTAAATTGCCTGCAGATAGTATAAAACCATAAAGTGGTCCAGTATAATTTGGAGGTATTTTTAACGCTAACTTAACTGATTCCAGTCGAATAGGCATAATAGGTTTTAGTTGATTAATAATTTCTAAAGCTTGATTTTTTGCTTCTTCCTTGTAATCAATATTAACTCCCAAATCAAGAATGGCCTTTTCTATTCTATCCTTGGGGATAGGAACATTTTCTCGTGGATTTATGCAGTGAATATGAATGAAGTCAACAATTTCAATTCTCTTTTCTTTAAGAATTTCATTTCTCTGGTCAGCAGTTAATTGAAGTTTACCTTCTTTCAGAATTTTAACTGCTATTTCTCTTTCTGTCAATCCTTCAAAAGCAACTTCTAAATCATCCTTTGTTGCTTTAACTCCCCGCGATAAATTTTCATATACTACAAATACTTCAAATATGTCGTCTAATTCAACCTCTTCCCCTTGTAATAACTTCCAAGCAGGTTCAGGATTGACAAGTAATTCATATCGTCTCCCATGTTTTTCCAAACGAACGATAGACTTTCCTCGTAAATCTATTCGTCTATCTATTGTAACGCCTCTAAAATCTTGGCTCATTTTTACCACTCTCGTGTAACATATTAACTTCGCTGATTTTGAAAACATTAAAAGCCAGATTTATAAGATTTTTCAAGATTGAGAACTTAATAAGAAAGAAACAAAATAAGATTCCATGGAGGACACTTATGCTAAATATCTTGATTACGGGATATCCGAGAGTAGGGAAAACCACCTTAATTAGTAGAATTGTTGAAACAACAAAAAGCAAAGTTGTTGGATTTGTTACAAGTGAAATTAAGCTAAACAATAGAAGAGTAGGGTTTAATATAGAATCATTTTCAGGTCTTAAGCTACCACTAGCCTCAAAGGAAAATCAACAAAGTTTGTATCAGGTAGCCAGCTATGGCGTTTATCTGGAAAATGTTGACACAATTGTCGATCAAATCAAACATGATATGGAAGAGTTTAGTTATGATTGGATTATATTAGATGAAATCGGAAAAATGGAACTCTTTTCCACTAAATTCAAACAATTTGTTGAGAAGTGTTTAGAAGAAAAATGTGTTTTAGGTACAATTATGATGAGAGATAATAATTTCACTAGCAAAATTAAAAATAGATTAGATACAATTGTTTATCAGCTCACAGAAAAAAATAGATCTCAAGCTGAAACAGACATTATTAGGTTGATGATTTAAATGCCAGAAGGTCCAGAAGTTGAATGCACAAGACTTTCTCTAAGAAGGTTTGAAGGCAAGAAAATAGTGAAAATAGAATTAACTAAACTTTCGCAAAAATATAAAAAATATAAGGGAAAACAAAAAATATTTGACGTATTTATTGGAAAAACAATAACAGAAATTGAAAGGAAGGGGAAATTTCTTATTTGGAATTTTAATTTCCCTAAAGTCATTTTAAATCATTTAGGAATGTCTGGGCATTGGATTATCTCTGAAGGAGTAAATGTTCCAGCTCAAATTATTCACCCTAAGATAAAAATTCTGTTTAAGAATGAAAATAAGATAGCTATTTTTGAAGATGTAAGAAATTTTGGACAGTTCAGAATTCATGAGACTTATCAAGATGTAATTAACTATTTACCTATTAGAAATTTAGGTCCTGATGGACTGAAGGTTCCTTTCCCTCAAGAAGCATTTACTGAAAAGCTTAAACTGAAAAAAAATGCAAACAAAGAAATTGGAAGAATTCTTCTTGATCAAACTTTAATCGCAGGAATAGGGAACATCTACAAATCAGAAGCTTTAGCATTAGCAAAAATAAACCCTTTAAGATTAATAAAAAGACTCAAACCTGAAGAAATTGAAAGATTAGGAACCTCAATTTCAATTATTCTTCACAAAGCTGTTGATTCCATGGGAAGTTCAATACAATCATTTAGAACATCTACTGGAGAAGAAGGTTCTGCTCAGAAATGGCATAAGGTGTATGCAAAAGCTGGGGTTGATTGTGAAAGCTGTGGCAATGAAATCATAAGGATTGTACAAGGTAAAAGAAGTACCTTCTATTGCGAAAAATGTCAAGTTTAGGAATTTGTTAAGCTGAGTGCAAAAGAGATATAATTAGGATTTTCTTTTTTTCTTTATGAATCTACAGGAACTTATTAACAAGGTTGCTCATGAATTGTCTGGAGAAAAAACAAAACGGATGACTAGTTTCTTGAGCTTATATCATCGAATTCAAGCTAGTAAAGAATTTCATACAGCTACTGAATTTCTACAGAAAGAACTAATAAAGCTTGGAGATAAAAATTCGTATATACACGAATACATAGCAGACGGCACAAAACGATATTCTGAATGGGAAACACCAATTTCTTGGGATATTGAGGATGGGTCATTATATCTTATTGAACCCATCAAAAAGGTACTTTGTCGCTTTTCAGAAGTTCCTGAGAGCATTTGTACTCATTCAAAATCAGTAAATCTAACTTCTGAGGTAGTTCATGTTGGAGCAGGTAAAGAAGAAGATTTTGAAAACATAGATGTAAAGGGGAAGGTTGTTTTAACATTTGCAAGCCCAAGAACAATGATTGAAAGACTAGCTAAACATGGATCTATTGGTGTTATTGCATATCCTTCTGAACAAAGAGCTCAGGGACATCAAGAAATGATACAATATGTAGGTCTATGGCCTAATGCAGAAAATGTTGAAAAGTCAACATTTGGATTTTCTCTTTCCAGAAAACAAGCCTTGGAACTTATTGATTTCTTGAATAAGGAAAAGAAAGTTATTATAAAGGGGGAAATTAGAGCTGAACTATATGAAGGAAAAATGCACGTATTATCCACTAAAATTGAGGGAAGCAAGTATCCTGAAGAAGAAATTATAATCATTGCACACATCTGTCATCCAGCTCCTTCAGCAAATGATAATGCATCAGGAAGTGCATTACTGTTTGAGATATATAGAACAATTAAAGCATTAATTGAAAGTAAAGAGATTGACCATCCTGAACGTACAATCAGATTCTTATGGGTACCAGAATTTAGTGGAACCATCCCTTGGATTGTAGAACAAGAGAAAAGAGAGAATTTCAAACCAATTTTCTGTATAAATCTAGATATGGTTGGAGAGCATCCTTCTCTCGTAGGTTTTCCTTTTACCGTAAATAAAACAAGCATTTCGACACCATCGTTTCTTAATGATTTAATTTCAGAGTGTATAGAAAATGTCAAAGACAATCCTCTAATTATAGAACAAGGAGGATGGCAGTTTCCTTGGAATTATAGAATTAAACCCTTTGCAGGTGGTTCAGACCATTTGTTGTTTAATGATGCACCTCTAAGAATTCCCTCAGTTATGTTTGGTCATCCCGATACTTTTCATCACACAAATCTTGATACAATTGAAAAAGTAGATCCAACAACATTGAAGAGAGTAGGAGCTGTTGCAACAAGTACAATTATTTCTTGTTGCTATAAGGACAAATTTTCAGAAGAAATTCAAGGTAGTTTTCTTAAAGGATTAGAAAAAAGGAAGGGTTCATTCCTCAATATGATATTTAAGGAAATGAAACTACTGAACAATCTAGATAAGGAAGAAGAAGAAGAAAAAAAATATCTGATTCGGAATCTTCATCTAACGTATTTGAAATATGAAAGAAAGGGATTGCAATCGCTTGAAAATCTATTTGGGGGTTTAAATACAGAAATAAGTAATTTACAAAGAAATGGTCTAAATCATTTTGAGAGTTCAATTCATACCTTAACGAAAGAATTAGATTACGAAATAATAAGCAAAACAACTCAACAGCTACTAGATAAGATACCAAAACGTTTGTGGAAGGGACCGTTTAATGCTAGTATAATTTACAAATCTATGAGTGATTTAGATTCATTAAAAGATGAAATAAAACTCTCTGAAAATCAGATAATGGATATCAAAAAACTATCGCAAAGCATGATGACAAATTATGGTGGATTAATGTTTGACATAATTAATCTCATTGATGATGAAAGAAGCGTTTTAGAAATTGCGTTATATCTAAGTTTAGTGGAGTGGAAAATTGTTGATATAAAAATTGTTGGAAGTTTTATAGAACTGATGAGAAAATTGGAGGTTATAAGTTTTTAACTATTGGATTTGTGTAGACCGTTTTTAGCCTTCAAATATCAATTAACGTTAGAACGACCTTAGTTAGAACCTCCTACCTTTAGCAATGGTTTTATATGTATAAAAACAAAAGTAACTTGTAGATTTAAGATGGCAAAAGATGAATTAAAATCATTGGTGAATTCTGTCAATATGGTAAAAAATATGGTTGAGAGCATAGTTTCAGCTGTCCAAGAAAGATTCAAAGATTATGATAATGTTGTTGTATCTCTAAAAGAAAAAATAGAGAATTTAGAGAATAAAATATCTGTACTTGAGCAATCAGGAGTTCCAGCAGGAGCACCTAGTTCTCCAGATCAAGTTTCTCGACTAGAAAAAGGATTAGATGGTCTCAATGAAAGAATTCTTTTGATTGAAGCAGCTAGAAGTGTGCAACAAGAGACAGTAGTTGAGCCAGCTGACGTTCAAGCTCTAAAGGACATTGCTGAAAAAGAAACAAAACCTGATTCTGTCATTGAAATGCCTACAGCACCCATAACTCCACCACCTACACCAGATGTTATAACCTCAACACCAGAACCTGATGTTGAAAAACAATCTGCACCTCCAACGGTTGAAGCTCCACAAATACCTACACCTGCACCTCCATCTCCAATTCGTAGTACTCCAGAACCTGCAGCTATTCCTGCAAAACCTGAGATTCCAACCCCCGCTGCATTTCCTAAACCTGCGACTCAAGTCACTGAACCAGCTGAAAGAGATGTGAGCCCAATTTCTAAAGAAGTATCGGGAAGCATACCAATGCCTCCTCCATCACAAGATGATTCATCTACATTACAACCACAAGCTGTACAACCTCCAGTACCAAAGACAGATGAGGTAGAAGCTGTAGCTCCAGAAGAGAAAAAATCAGCAGAACTATTTGGAGAGGCTGTAAGTGGAGACAAAGCTGAACTTCTAAAAGCTTTGAAGAAATTGGAAGATTTGTAAACCTAATCAACAGTAAATTTCATATAGCGTTTATGGATTTTTGCTTAATGGCTCCTACCATAGCACCTATCGTTATTTACATTTTATCATTTTTTACTCCTTTTATCATTACATTGGTAGGATTGCCGCTTCATATACGACTGATGCACAAAAGAGGAATCATTGGTGTAGATATTCATAAAGAAGAGAAACCAAAGGTTGCAGAAAGGGGAGGGATTGTGATATTAATATCCATTGTGCTATCTTCGGTGTTAATGATCATTTTAGTTAATGACCCAGAATTAAGATTATCAATAGGGATATTTTGCATAACAGTTACTATTGCTGGTTTAATAGGATTAGCAGATGATATTTTCAATTTAAGCGCATTACTTAAGCCGTTTCTACTTTTATTTGCTTCAATTCCTATAATTGCATCTAAAAGGTATAAGTCCAAACCAATTTTACCATTCATTGGAGAAACAAGGTTAACTATTGCATATATAGTACTTTTACCATTTATTATTGCAGTACCTGCAAATTCTGTCAATATGCTAGATGTATTTAATGGCTCAATGGCTACTACTACAATTATTGTACTGATTGCAATATTGTTTTCCAATTTGATCATATTTGGTAACGGTTTAGATCCTCTTAACGATGCAGGACTATCAGATTCAGGATTAACTTACATTTTCATCCTAATTTTGGTTGGTACAATATTGGCATTTTGGATTTTTAATAAATATCCAGCTAAGGTTTTTGGAGGAGATACTGGTAGCCTTGCAATAGGTGGAGCACTAGGAGCTATTGCAGTGATGGGGCGGTTAGAAGTAGTCGTGATTATTGCTATGATACCTTTTATTATGAATGCATTTGGAATTATTGGTAGTGTTAAAGGTTTATTAGAAAGAAGAGAAATGGCGCGACCCACAAAAATGACTAAAGATTGGAAAATAGAATCAACAAGAGATAGAAAAGCACCAATCACACTAGTAGGTTTAGTTATACAAAAAGAACCTCTTCATGAAAAGGATGTTGTAAAAACATTCAATATTTTAACAATTGTAAGTGCTATTCTTGCAATAGTGATTGCTGTTTTAACTAATCTATCGGGGGTAGTATCATGAGTATTATTCAATCAGCATCAAATTTTGTAAAAAATATTGGCTCAGGAATAATGAGCTATTTTAGACTTACACCAAGACTTGCGAAGTTAATAGGTTTAGAAATCTTTGTTTTTGGAACTTTTATTGCCATTTGTGTAGTGATTAGTGAAGGGATTATGAGAATACCTGATTCCCCAAAACCAGGATTAAATTTCTTGTTTGCATCATTGAAAGTAGGAATTAGTCTGCTCCTAATTGGGCTATGGCTAGGTGTATGGTATTATTTAACAAAAAGACTCATGAAAAATGATAGACAAGAAAATAAGGAAAAAGAAGAAAACGAATGAATCTTACACTTTAGTCTCTAAGAGATAGAGTCTTTTCTTCAAATTATAGAACCTTTTAGCAAATTCTAAACTTGAAATATCGTAATCTTCAAATTGTTGTTCTATTGCAAAAAGTTCACTTTCAACATTTAAAATCTCGTCATCAAGGTGTATTTGTTTTTCTTGTTCTAAAGCTCTGTTAGTAAGATGTTGAGATTTCTTGTTTTTAATTTCATTCAAGATTCTTTTCTTATCTTCGAGAATTACAGCTAGTTGCTCTTTCTGCGTAATTATTGGATTAAGTTGTTCTTGAGAATCTACAGTTTGAAGTTTTTCTTCAACACATCTTGCAGGAACTTTGGAGAAGAGTCTTAGTAATTCCACTATCACTTGGAATAAGCGATAGCTGTCTCTCCAACGTGCTAGCATTCTCATCTCGAGAATACCTTCTGATGTCATATTTGGATGAGTTATTGGACTAAGAATTTGAACTACAGGTGGAGATTCAGGATAATTTTCTGGTAATTTTATTTCAACATCTATGAATATTTCTCCTTCATTAGTAATCACTGGAACAAAACCTTTCCAAGTTGTTAGATCACCTTCTTTTGGCTCGAAAGCATAAGCTTTCTCCATTACAAGACTATATTCTTTTGCTAGGACACTATCTGGAATAGGCATATTTTACACCTTTCTTTCGATAATCTATTTCTATAGATTAATTTCAAATAATTAGAACAAATTGTACCTTAAAAACCTTCGTAAACTCATTTTTTGAAGTAGAAAACACCTAGCACCTATTCAGCATGTTTTGTGTTTAAATATTAATTTTTAATTATACAAGTGAATCAACACGGTTTTTCTGACAGTTGGTATGATGAGCTCTATAACTGAACCCACAACATGACTATAAGTGACAAGAAAATCATAGATTCGCTTTCAAATCTTCAATATTCTATCTCATCTCTAAATTTTTAAATCGACCCATTTGCTTATTTTTAATGAC
>JAUWJS010000087.1 GCA_030607575.1 Candidatus Heimdallarchaeota archaeon
ATGGAGTTCTAAATCAAGAATGGTTCGATTATTTTCTTGATAATATCCGTGTTCCAGCTGAACGGAAAGGAGACATACAAGCTCAATTAGCTTCAACAAAGATTGGTGAGAAAAAATTCCATTCACTTTTGAAGAAATATTCTCTTGAAAGGGTTCAGAAGATTATTGATTTCTTAAACGAAAGATCAAGGAGTGCTTCTCTGGAACTAGTAAAAACCATTCCTGAGAATGAAATTGTTACTTATACTGATTATATGGATAATGACGGAGTAAAAGAAGAACCCATTGCAATAACAGCTGAAGTTCAAAGAAAGGGAGATAAGCTTATTGTAGATTATAGTAAAACAGATTCCCAGGTAGAAGGAAATATTAATGCGCCTTATGCTGTAACACTCTCAGCAACATATTATATGATCCGGTGTTTAGTTTCTAGAGACTATGCTACAAACTATGGGCTCTATGAAACTTTAGAGGTTATAACTAAAAAAGGAACGTTGGTGGATCCTCTTCCCCCAGCTGGAGTTGCTGCAGGAAATGTGGAAACAAGTCAAAGAATTACAGACGTTATGCTAGGAGCTTTTGCACAATTATTTCCTGAGCAAGTACCTGCTGCAAGTAGTGGAACAATGAACAATATAATCATTGGTGGGATTAATCCCAAAGGAGTTCAATTTACTTACTACGAAACTATTGCTGGAGGTATTGGCGCTGGAAAAGATTACTCTCCTCCTAATGCAAAACATAGTCACATGACCAACACAAGAAATACTTCAGTGGAAGTCTTAGAGAGATATTATCCTTTGCGAATACATGAATACTCAATTATTCCTAACACTGGTGGTGTTGGGAAATGGCAAGGGAGCAATGGCGTTCGCCGTTCAGTTGAATTGTTAGCAGAAAAAGCTGTACTGTCAATACAAAGTGAACGAAGAGAGCATTCTCCATTTGGATTATTGGGGGGAGGAACTGGTTCCAAAGGTCGCAATATCTTAATACAAGATGGTGAATCAATTTGTCTTCCATCTAAAGTCACTAAGGAAATTAAGAAAGGAGATATAGTGATTATTGAGACTCCAGGCGGCGGGGGGTATGAAGTGGATTAACAATTAGGTAACGTAACAATTTCTACGCGAAACTTTTTTCCAGCATCAGCTAAAGTACCGCCTTTTTTGCCGGATAAATATATGTTTATCGTATTATTTTAGTATTATTCACTTTTGAATTGTACAGTCTAAAGCTCCTAAGTTATTTTCTACTGCATTTTTCTCCTTTCACTAAATATTTTAACAATACACTACATAAAATTTAGATATGACTTAGGAATAGTTAGTTCATGGCTGAAAATAATTCTTTACTCCTACTAGATTATGTGGGTGAAAACATTAACATCGCATTAATTACACTTAATCGTCAAAAAGCTTTGAATGCTTTCAATGATAAGTTGTTAGATCAGTTATCTATTACACTCAATTCACTAAAGAAGAAGAAAAATGTCAGAGCAGTGATTATCTATGCTGAAGGCAAAAGTTGGTCAGCTGGTGTGGATTTAAAATGGACTGCATCACTTGGATGGAGAGTGATGACAGCTATAAAGAAAGGGCAAAAAGTGTTTTCACAAATTGAAAATCATCCAACTCCTGTGATAGCAGCGATTAATGGATATGCTCTAGGTGGAGGGATGGAATTAGCTCTTTCATGCGATATACGAATAGCAGCTGATACCGCTTTATTTGGTTTGACTGAGACCACCATAGGCTTGCTACCTGGTTGGGGTGGCACTTATCGTCTCCCTAAAGTTGTAGGTTTGAACACTGCAAAAGATCTCATCTTAACTGGAAGAAAATTCTCAGCTGATGAAGCTCTTGAAATAGGCTTGATTAGTGAAAAAGTTCCTCTAGAAGAACTAAAAGCAAAAGCGATAGAGAAAGCTGAGGTCATTGCTAACAATGCCCCCATTGCGCTAAGAGAAGCCAAGAAAGCAATAAAGAAAGGACTTAGCACTTCAATTGATGGAGGATATAGAGCTGAGGTTAAAGGAATAAAGACTTGTTTTAGGACTAAAGATATAAGAGAAGGAATAAAAGCTGTACTTGAGAAGAGAAAGCCTGAATTCAAAGGTGAATGATTTCTATAACGACCTATAGGGTTTCCCATGAATCAAACAGAAGTAACAGCTGCAGAAGAGGAGTATCTAGAAACTTTCTTCTGGTTTTTTGAATATGGTACTAAAAACGTTAAAACCAATCAAATAGCTGAAATGATGAATGTAGATCCAGGTACAGTAACTTCAATGTTTAAGAAATTATCAACAAAAGGATTTATTGAGTATAAGCCATATTATGGTGCTAAGTTAACCTCTGAGGGTGAGGAAATTGCTAGAAAAGTTGTGAGAAAGCACAGACTATCTGAAAGTTTTCTTGAATGGTTAGGTGTTCCATGGTCAAAAATACATGAAGAAGCATGTAAATGGGAACATGTTCTAACTGATGAAATAGCAGAAATGATTGAACAAAAATTGAAACCAGAGAAAACACCATATGGGGCAACAATACCTCAAAAAGAAGGCACTAAAACTAATGCAATAACGAACAGACCACTAGCTCTTTTTAGTTCAGGAAGAAATATAGAAATTGTAGAAATAATTGAGAGAGCTATTGCTAGACATTTTCCTCATGAAGCAACTCTACAAGAAGTTTATATTGAATTAGAGGAAAAAGGGTTGAAACCTGGGACAACGTGGGAGATATTATCTACTAAAATCAGAGAGGAAGCTGTTGTAGAAAACTGGTCACTTTCTTATGATTTAGATATGACTTTGGAAAACAAAAAGGGAAGAAAGACTAAAGTTCCATATTATCTAGTTAATATGATATTGGCAAGAGAAATCTAAATCATTCATCTTCACGAAGTTAATATAAGTTTTAACGATTAAGAAATAAAGATAAATTTATTGAAGAGAATAATATATGGAGCTACTATCTATGCCCAATACTTCAATAACCTCCAAAATTTATCCATCAATACTAATCTTGCTTTTTCTTACTTCAAACGTAATGATTAGCCAGGGAAACATCGAAGAATCAACAGATGCAACTAGTATTCGTGGAAATCCTGTAATAACTTCTAATGGTGATTATTTTGATGCATATAATCTTTTTATTATTGAAAGGAGGAGTATGGTTGACTATACGTCTGTGGATAAAACTCTTTATTTAACAGATATGGGCGGCAATATCATCATAGAAAAAGATATAGGGCTTGATGGTTTCATGAGTGTTGAATTTCTCAATTCAACAACTCTTCTATATGGTAATTATTTTGGAGCTTTCTTGTGGAATATTGAAACTGATGAGACCGAACAATTAGGATTTAAGGGACACCACGATTATGAAAGAAATGAAGCAAATGACACTTATTTCACACTGCATCCGTATATAATTGAGAACCAAGGAACAGAATATCTGTATGATCAAATAGCAGAACATACTCATGATGGCTCTTTAGTCTGGAGTGTGAATATGAGTGACTTTATACCCTTTAGTCATTGGTGTCCTTTTCAAGACTTAGAGATTGGAGGGGTTGCTGATGTTACACATGCAAATTCTATAAACTATGATCCAGATCAAGATGTAATTTATGTCAATTGTCGAAATACTAATACTTTCTATAAGATAGATCATAAAACAGGTTCTCTTCTCTGGTCTCTAGGAGAGCATGGAAACTTTACAATGAGAGATATTTATGGAAACATAAAAGACATCCTCTTCTATCATGGTCATGCACTAGAGATAATATCTGAAAATTCGTTTATCTATTTTGATAATGATGAACACAATCAGACAGACAATTTGAATCATCATTCGAGGATTATTGAGATTACTATTGATGAAAATACAATGACTGCTAATACAACTTATGAATTTTTATCTCCTAAGGATTATCATACTGCTTGGTGGGGTGACGCAGATTTGTTACCCAATGGTAATAAATTGGGAACTTTTGGGACACACGGTCATGAAGGAAATACTACCATTGGGGCAAGGTTGGTTGAAGTAAATAGTAAGTCAGAAATTGTTTGGGAGATGTATTTTCCAAAAGAAGGAGATATTGCAGGAGGAGTATATAGAATGGAAAGAATATCACTTTCACCCATAATACAAATAGATCCATTGTATTGGATAAAATCTGGTGAAAAAGCAATCATAAACTGGGAAGCTTTCTACAACTTTAGAAATAAATATCCAATGAATGGCAGCTATAGACTATATTTCGAGGAGGAACTAATAGAACAATCTGAACTTGATTTCAAGAAGTATTGGCAACCAACTTCATTGAGTGCAGATCTGGGTTATTTAGAAGATGGTAACTACAATCTAACTATTGTTATCAAAGATGAGAGTGGGCATCAAAACATTAAACAAATCAACCTACAAATATCAGAGAATCCTCCAGAAACTGTAAGTAAATCAAGATTTCAGCCATTATATTTGGTGATATCACTATTTTTGGTATCTGTTATAAATCTAAGAAGAAAAAAACTAAATTTGGCGATAAGATACGCGTAAAATATCTCTTTTAAATTTAACAGAAACAGGATTAGATGTTGTTATAATCTGTGAATTCTTATGTTTTTATGGCATACTAATCAATTACTGCTTTCTTTTTCATCCCTCTTTCGGCTTAGAAATAGATCGCAAGCAATTAAAGAGATAATAACTATCGGAAGTACAATCGCCAGAGTGATAAACATATTAGTAGAGAAAGGGTCAGTTTCTGCATAGAAACCTGCGAATATAATTAAATAAGTACTCACAGCGAAAGCCAAAAGTAACAAAATTCTAATTACTATTGAAATATCGAAGTCAGCGTTGGTGTCTTTCTTCTTCTTTCTAAGAAAGACAAAACCCATTACTGCAACTATAAAAAAACCACATCCGACGGTAATTATACTTGCTGAAATCAAAGCTGCAATTCCGATTATCAGAAAAATAATAAAAGCTACAACACCAGCAAGTACCATACCAACTGCAGTGTACATGTATACTTGGTAATCTTCAGGAGTTCCAAACATCCTAACCATAAACTTCTATAGATATGCTTGAATTATAAAATCTTTCTGAAAAAAAATAAAAAGAGTGGATGAACTTAGTTTTCACTAAGTTTCCAGAGAATTCTTTTTGGATTATCTTCAAGAGAAATTCCTGCAGCTTTCAACTCATCCCTTATCTTATCACTCATTTCCCAGTTCTTTTCTTTTCTATATTCTCCACGAATTTCAACAAGTAATTTAACTAATTTCTCAACTAAATCCATTGATAAGTAGCTGTTAAAATCCTCGTATAAACCAAAAACGGATCTGAATTCGTTGAACAATTCATCAGCTTTGCTGATTACCACTCCATTGACTTGCTCAGCTTTTCGGAGATAGTCATTGACCTCTCTAGAATAATCAAAAACTACCGCAAATCCGTTAGAGGTATTGAAGTCCTCATCCATCGCTTTGATAAAATCTTCTCTAGCTTTAGTAATTTTTTCTAGTAAGTCTTTGTCCAATTCTGAAAGAGAGCTTTCGTCTGTTTTAGTATCCCTTGCGTAATTTTTAGTTAGGAGGATAATATCAAATAATCTGTCTGATGTGATTTGAGCTTGATCTATAGCGTCTTCTGTAAAGGTAATTGGACTACGGTAGTGTGTTTGAAGGACAAATAAGCGAACAGCATCAGGAGAATAGTGTTGGAGTAAATCAACAATGTTGACAAAGTTACCAAGAGATTTGCTCATCTTCTCTTTATCAATATTAATGTAACCGTTATGAAGCCAATAGTTGGCAAAAGGTTTTCCTGTAAGCGATTCGGACTGAGCAATTTCATTTTCATGATGGGGGAAAATGAGATCTTGACCACCACTGTGAATATCTAAGGTATCACCAAGATAAGCTCTGGACATCACGGAACATTCTATTGACCAACCTGGCCTTCCATCTCCCCATGGCGAGAACCAATATGGCTCCCCTTCTTTCTTCTCCTTCCAGAGTGCAAAGTCTGCAGGAAAGCGTTTTTTAGGATTCTCAGCATCTTCTGTACCTTCTTGTAGAATATTGTCTATTTTTTGGTTTGATAGTTTTCCATATTCCTCAAATTTTCTAACATCAAAATAGACATCTCCACCACTCTCATATGCGTATCCTTTATCAATTAATTTCTCAATGAAATCAATCATTTGGTTAATATGGAGCATGGCTCGAGGGTGTACAGTAGCAATTTTGAGATTTAGACTAGCCATATCTCTTCGAAAATAGCTAAGATACTCCTCTGCAACTTCTAATACTGCTCTCTGCTCCTGTTTTGCTACTTCTATCACTCTATCTTCAATATCTGTGAAGTTCATTACATACTCTACTTTGTATTTCCTGTACTCCAAATATCGACGAACGGAATCAAAGGCTATAGCAGATCTAGCGTGGCCTAAATGCATGAGACCATTAACTGTTGGTCCACAATTATACCACTTTACAACACCAGGTTCAATAGTCTTGAACTCTTCAAGTTGACGTGTAAGAGTGCTGTAGATTTTAATCATAAGTTAATTACAAAATCGGTTTAAAAAAGCGTTTCGCTTTAACAGAAGTTAAAATAATTTAGCTTCTAGTTCTTTTTACCTCTAAAAAAATATAAAGAACCAATTTTATTTTAGATAGAAGAAAATGACCATATTGGTAACTGGAGCAACTAGCGCAGTAGGATATTTTATTGCTAAGAAATTGAGAGAAGAATATCCCAAGACAGAAATCAAAGCATTAACTCGGTCAGATAAAAAATATCCTGCTTTAGAAGAATTGGGTATCAGTTTCGTTAAAGGAGATTTAACAGATAAAGAATCTCTACTAAAGGCATTAAAGGGAATAGATGATGTTTATAATGCTGCTGGAGAAGCTAGAGATAATATTCCCTCAAGATTATATTATGATGTTAATGTGACTGGTACAAAAAACTTGATTGAAGCATTTGTTGAGAACAATGGGAAAAAATTCTTACATGTAAGTACAGTTGGCATTTATGGTTACAAGGTAAAAAACCAACCAATAAAAGAAGATTATCCAAAAAAATCTGATCACCCTTATCATGAAACTAAATGGATAGCAGAGAAATTAGTATTCAAGTATGCACGAGAGCATGGTTTTTTTGCTTCAGCAGTTAGACCACCTTACATCGTTGGCCCCAAGGATAGGCAAGTAGCACCCAAAATTTTTGATTACCTTCTGAAGGAAAGGAAGATACCCCTAGTAGGAACTGGTAAAGCGGTTGTTTCTTTTGTTCATCATGAGGATGTAGCTAGAGCTTTAGTTATGTGTGGAGCTACAGAAAAAGCTAATGGTGAAGCTTTTCATGTTATTGGTTCAACTTGCACTGCTCGAGAGTTATTTGAATTGGCAGGAGAAATTACCGGAAAAGAGCCTGTATTTGAAGAGATAAGCTTCCCACTAGCAATAACTGCAGCTTTTTTTAGTGAAGCTATGGCTAAAATAAAGAAATCAACACCAAAAATATCCCGTAGAAGAGTAAATCAATTCAGTAGGACAAGAGTATATAGTTTAGATAAAATTAACCAGATAGTGGGTTTTGAACCAGAATATTCTATTAAAGATTCTTTTCAAGATGCTTTTAACTGGATGAAAGAACAGAAGCTAGTATGATCTATTTGATATTATTCCTCAAAACCATATTTCTTTTCTATTACATATATTGACTTGGGCTTAATTCTTTCAACAAAACGAAATCTGAATAAATGAAAGAGCCCCACAAAAAGCCGTTTGAAACCATAACTTGATTTTCCTGTTAATCTTGGTCTATGATTGACTTCTATTTCTGCAATTCTGAAACCTTTCTTGGTAAGAATTGTTGGTAGGTATCTATGTGCACCTTTTGTTAATTGTAAATCTGAAACAGCTTCTTTTTTGTAAATTCTCAGCATACAATTGTTATCATGAATTATACTTCGATTAATTACCCTATTTAGAAAATTATAAATTTTCGAGCTAGTTTTCTTAAGAAATGTATCATTACGTTTAACTCTCCAACCACAAACAAAGTCATATTCTTCCGTTAAGGTGCTGATTAAATTAGGAATGTTATTTGGGTCATCTTGCCCATCTCCATCAAGTGTAATGATAGAATCTCCTTCTGCATTGTCAAATCCAGCTGAAAGAGCTGCGCTTTTGCCATAGTTCTTCTTAAATTGAATGATGCGCAATTTTTCTTCTTTAGATTTAAGTGAAAGAAGTTTATCCAAGGTAGTATCCTTTGACCCATCGTCTACAATAATTATTTCAAAATCAGTTGTTATCTTCTGCAATATCCCTTTCAGTTCACGGTATACAGGTATAACATTACCTTCTTCATTATGAACTGGAATAATTGCTGAAACCATCATTTCAAAATCCTTATCCTATTTGAAAACAAAAACCTTTCTTTAACCTTTAACTCTAGTAAGTTAAAGTGGTGGACCAGTCGGGACTTGAACCCGAGGCCTCATCGGTGCAAGCGATGCGATCTCCCAACTGATCTACTGGCCCATGTTAGATTGTCTTCCCTTCCTCCTTTTTTTAACATTTCGATATCGAAAATGTTTATTTGAGTACAGTGCTTTGAAAAATTGATATGCAAACCACTTTCCTTGATAATAGTGTGGTATTACACTTACCGACAAAAATCAGTTTACAAACTCCCGACAAAAACCCTAAACTTAAGGTTTAATTATCTTTTAGCCGTTTAAAGCCCCTCCCCACAGTTTCCAATGGAAATGGGGGTTCTTTTGAGATTCAGCCCCTCTCCTTATTGAATCCACCTCCAAGCAAAATATAATTTATTCTATTAGATTTCTAGTGGAACAATAAACCGTTAAGTAAATATATTAGATGATTTTAAAAGTAAATATTATCTCTGTATAAATAGGAAAAACTCCGAAGAATAGGTGATGATGATGGTAACAATCAGCGAGGCACAAAAAAAACTGCTTGAACTCATTAACAGTAGAAACAGTGTAAAAAAATTAGATGTAATGAATATTCCAAAAACTCCAAGCAGAATAATGGGCGAAAAAATGTTGAATGCTTTTGCTAGCCAAATATTAGATGACTGTGAAGGTTTAGAATGTGATCCTACTATTGAGGATGAATTAATTGAGAGTCTTCTTAGTACTTTAGCATTAGCAGGCGTAGTAGGAATAGATTTAGAAAAAAAACTACTCGAAATATTAGGATTAATGGAAATAGTAACAGCTGATAGTTCATAAGAACAAACAAAGTAAGGTCTCTGTCAAAGGGAGGGAGTCATCATCATTTTAACTATTATGAATTATGAAAAAATCTAAATAAGCTGTTTTTAAGATGGATTTGATGATTGGTTTAAAACGTGGTATAGTTCAGTTAAAACCCTATAATCCTAAATGGGAAGAACTTTTCAAACAGGAAAAAGAGCTAATATCAGCAGTGATACCTGATTTTCTAGTTGATATTCAGCATATTGGAAGCACTGTTATTCCAAATATTGTAGCTAAACCAATTATAGACATCGCTGTAGCAATTGATTCACTTGATAACATTGAGAAAATCATCCCCTCTCTAAAAAATATAGGTTTTATTTATAGAGGCGAGCAGGGAATACCAGACAGACATATGTTTGTGAAAGGAGGAGAGAATAAAAGAACCCATCATCTTCATGTTATGCAAAAAGATCATTATGAATGGGATAAACATATTCTGTTTAGAGATTTTTTGAAAAAACATCCAAATGATGCGAAACAATATTCTGAACTTAAAAAACTATTATTCATCAGGTTTGGAAATGACAGAGAGAAATATACTGATAGTAAATCAGAATTCATACAAAGTATAATTGAAAAAGCTAAAAATTCTTTGTAACTACCTTATTCATAACTAAACTTTGAATCCTTCTTTATTATAATTGTTTAGTGAATAAAAGAAGAAAATGATGGAGCCTCGGAAGGGAATTGAACCCTCGACTAATTGATTACAAGTCAATCACTCTACCACTGAGTTACCGAGGCAATACTTTGCAAGGAGTTTTGATGATATTCGTATAAAAAATATTTTGATTGTTACTATCTTTTATCCAAGACTGATTTTCTCGCGGATTTCTATTCTACCTACAGTCAAATAAGGTCTAGCTGCCACAATCTGAATATCTTCTACTCTCATAGACCCGATATCTACATTTCTATATTTTTCAGTTATTATATGAATTAAGTTCCTGGCTTCAGTTGTTTCTATTCTTGCTAATGATATATGGGGCATATAGAATGGAAAATATTTTTCTAAATGTGGAAACTCTTCGAAAATCTTATCAAAAATAGACTCTAGAAACTGATTCTTATCGAATACCTGAGCAAAAATGATTCTTTCAAAGCGATTAATTCCTCTGATTTCCACTTCAAAAGGTGAAAAACTATTTGCAATTTTTGTCATTTTTTCCTTGATTTCCTTGATTTCTACTTGGTCCTCCCAACCAAATTCCTTCAGAGTAATGTGGAAATATATCGGATGAAAATAAGTATGTCTGTGATCAATCCTATCAAAAACAGCTTGAATTTGTTGGAGTTTTTCACAAAGGGAATGAGGAACCTTAACAATAGAAGCTAGAAAAGGAGGATTGTTTTTATCATAGAGTTTTTTTCCAGAGTAGATTACACTATCATCAAAAAGAGGTACTCTATCTTCTAACATAATTTTACTATAATGTTCCCAATTCTTCTCAAACAACTCTTCCTGAG
>JAUWJS010000057.1 GCA_030607575.1 Candidatus Heimdallarchaeota archaeon
CAGGTTGTTTAGAGTAAATTTCTTGCATGAAGTAAGCATTGAATCTGAAGAAATCAATCATTTCGACAACATCAACCTCAGCTTGATAGACGTTCTTACTTAAGCCTAACATGGTTGCAGCATTCATTATTTGTCTGTATGGACCAGCCATCAAATCAGCTGCTTTCAGAAATATAGATGCTCTATCTGCCCAATGCATACTCTCCCAATCTTTTTTTGCATTTAGAGCTGCTTCAATTGCAGCATCTACTTCTTCTGTTCCTGCTTTATTGTATTCAGCTAAGACTTTCTTATGATTATGAGGGGAAACAGATATTCCCTTCTTTTCAGTTTTAACTTCTATACCATCGATTATCAGAGGTATCTCAAATTTCTCTCGAATAAAATCAAGAGCTTCCTTCAATTCTTTTCTTTCCTTACTTCCAGGAAGAAATCCTAATATTGGTTCATTCTTTGGTTTTGGAATTTGGTATACACCATCATTCATCTAACTCACCAAGTAAAACTAATCTAAATCACATTAGTCTGAATTTTCCTTTTATACTCTATTATTTTACAAAAATTAGTAATTAGATAAAAAACAAAGAAAAAAGGGATTTTGAAGTAGTTTAGTCAGTATCAGGAATATATTCTGTATCTGATTTAGCTAGTTTAACCATATCTTCGTAAGCAGCTTTCACCTGATCATCTTCACCTATGAATAGAAAATGTAATGATCCTTCAGCAGTACCAACACCACTTGATCCGATGTGAAAAACATTCACTTCTGGGTGAAGAACATCAAAAGCTTCCAATTCTGTAAAGACTTCTCCAGGAATAGGCATAAGACCTATAGGTAATCCCATTGCATACTCTTTATCTATTGTTTGATTTCCAAGTATTTGTGATAATTCCCAGACACTATCATCTACACTTCTTGAAAGACTGATTGGAACAATGATTTCTATCCCTCTCGCTATAGCAACAGGTAGAATTCCTCCAATTGTTCCTCCAACAGGATGAGCCATGTAGACACCAGCTATCCCATCACTTCCCAAAGTATTTCCACCTTTGAAAATTATGTCCCCAGGTTCAAATTCTAATAGTGCCTCTTGAAAATTATCTACTTCCTTTTTCACACCTTTATCGATGACTACTTCTTTCAATCTTTTATCAATTTTAAGGCTTCCAAAGCGGTATAAACTCTTTTTATCCCCTGTCATTTGTCCTGCAACATAATGAGGTTTGTCTACAGGTTCGCCTAATAGTTCTTCTAAAACATAAGCTGTAGTTGAACCTCTGGAAACAAAAATGCGATGTTTTTCTAAAGCTTCTTTAACTTCAGGAAGTTGAGCAATTCCTTTAGCTATTAATCTTTTACATTCAGAATGAGTAAGAACAATAATTGCACGCATGAGATTATTCAATTACGATAGAATAAAAGTGTTTTCTAAAAGAAAAATGAGGAGGTTATTTCTCCTCAAAGTAATCCTCATAATTCGAAATAGCAAATGGACGAATTGATTCTAAATCCTTAGATAGAACGTATAATATAGTAAAGACCATTTTCTCTTTTGGTTTTAGTTTATTACGTTTTGATGATACTCCAATTGACGCGAAGTCAAATCTGTTCTTTTTCTATTTTCTTTGTAAATATCTGAAGAACATACGACACATTTTTATTTCAAACTGGAGTATATTTAATCTTGATTAGCAAGAAAGGTGCTCATATGAATGCTAAATCTTCCACGATAAGAGAACAGCCAAATAGCCCTTCAAAACCACCCCTATTACGTTTTACAATTGTCGATCTTAGTGGTTTAGCTGTATTTCATAGAGCGTATATTAATGAAGTACTAGATGAGTTATTGTTTTCTGGATTTAGTGCAGCAATGATAGCTTTCTCTAGAGAACTAGGCTCCGAACTTTACTCCATACAAATGGAAGGTATTAATTATTATTTCAGAACTAAAGAGGATTTTATTCTTGTGGTAGGAATGTACCCTAGAGTACGATCTTCAAGCGCGAAGAGATTTTTGAGATTAGTTTACGAAATTGTACATTGGGAGGAATTAGAAGGTTATTTAAACAAAGCAATTTATTTTCAGACTGAAGAATTCATTGAAAAGCTGGAACAATTAATACTTGAGTTTCAGATAAAATTCGAACATTTAATTAGGTAATGTAGACCTAAAGATAAGCTAATTCTAAGGCAGTAATGTATTCTTGCGGAAGGATTCTTTCCTCTACTAATTTCCAAAATCCCGGATCTCTCAATTCCATAGATGGTGGAGATATATATCTTTTAAGCAGAAAATAGATAATATCTTTTAAAGAAAGGAAAGCTAGAGACCAATTCTTCTCTTGAATTGCCTTTCTGGCATCTGAAACTTCCGTCCACTCTCTCTCAGATTTAATGTGACTATAAAGTGAGATTACTTTCTTATATAGATCAAATACTTTCTCTTCTCCAACCTCGATATACATTTCAGCATAATCTTTTAGTCTGTGAGTAACAGCTTGACCATTATCGAATCTATTTTCATAAAGAGTCAGAAGTTTCAAATTTTCATCATAAGCTTTCTTAGCCCAGTCTGAATTTGGAGGTTCTCCCATCATTTTAATGAAAATACGATGTTCAGATTGCCATTTCCAATCTTTACATATGTGAAGGTGATGTTGAATAAAGCCTTCTTTTTCATACCAAATTTTACAGTTTCTAATAAATGATAGATATAATGAAACCTGATAGATATCTCCAAGATTTTCTATTTGTTTACTGACTGTACTCTTCATATAATTCTCATCGTGGAACCAAACATCAATAATTTGGTTATTATATGGGATTGTCTGGTTTTGTATGAAAGGAGTTTGATCTTCTTTAATGATAATGAGATCAATGTCGCTTAACTCTTTAGCTCTGTTCTCTGCCCATGAACCAACCAATAAGACAGCTTTTACTGATTCGTCCACGTTATTCTCCAGAAACCAGTCTTTAATTTCTTCTAAAAACTCAGAATTCGTTGAAATTTCTGCCATCTAAATGGATTCAGATTTCTAGAATATTAGTTTATCTGAAAATTATTTTTCTGAAGGGAGATTTTTTCTTTAAAATTAACCTTATAATGGTCTAAAAACTAAGATGAATTTTCCTTTTTCGTCATCTTTCAATATTAAGCATGTGTATTCTTTTATCTTCTTGGAAAAATAAGATTTTGAGTCAAACAATTTGTTGCATTTTTTTTCACTAATCAAACCTTAATGTCACAGAAAATCTTTTAAAATGTATTTTAGCTTCAATTTAATAGAAAGAGTAATTCGCTTTCAAAAAATAATGAGGATGCTAAGGTTTTGAAAAAAATTATATCTAATTTTCATTCTTATCCTAAATGGATGAGAGAAATCATGTGGAGATTTATGCATCGAGTAATAATGTCAAGATGTGATTTCTCCAATTTAAAGTTCTTAAACTATGGATATGTTAGCTTAGATCCTAAATGTGAACTCCTTAAGTTAGATGAAAGCGATGAATTGGAACGCTATTGCCTTCAACTTTATAATTATACTGTAAGTGATGTTAATCTTAAAGGAAAGGATATCTTAGAAGTTGGAAGTGGTCGTGGTGGTGGTGCATCTTATATTACACGTTACTATGAACCAAATTCGTATGTTGGTCTTGATCTTTCAAAAAAATTAATTCGTTTTTGTAATAAGAACTATAATTTACCGGGTCTTTCTTTCATTCATGGTAACGCTGAGAAACTCCCTTTCGATGACATGTCATTTGATGCTATAGTTAATATTGAATCCTCTGGAAGTTACAGTAATATGGACAAGTTCTTGTCAGAAGTTTACCGAGTTCTACGTCCAGGTGGCTACCTTCTTCTTGCTGATTTTAGAACCATTCAAGGCAATGAATTACTAAGAAATCAATTTAAAGCAGCAGGTCTTAATATAATAAATGAAGAAAATATCGTGAAAAATATATTAAAAGCTACAGATTTAGATTATGAGAGAAGATTCAAGCTTATAAATAATAAAGCTCCTCTATATATGAAAAGTCTGAGCAAGGAATTTTCTAGTCTTAAGGGAACAAAAAGATATGAATTATTTGATGATGGTTCTTTGATTTACTTACGGTATATACTAAAGAAATCATAATTAAATTGTTCTTCAAGTAAATTCATTTTTGGAAAGCTTAACTTTTCTTAAAATATGGTGAATACTTTTTTATTACTGTTTTAATAAGTGGACGAAACAAAGTTATGAAGAAAATGAGAATTCTTTTTCCACTTTTGAACTCATTCAAAAAATCTTCAAATGAGTGTTTCTGGTAATTTAGAATACTTTGAGATTCAGCAGTATCCATCCAGTGTGTATAATACCATTCATCATCAGATTGAGCTATTTTAGAGATATTTTCAGGAAATTTTCCTAATCCAATAACTTTGAAATACTGATTGAGAAATTCTTTGTTTCTAAACTGATTGTTCTTTCCACCACCAACCATGAAATATCTGTTTACTAGAGTAATATCAACAGATCGAGCTATCGCTAACCCAGCATCATAAGTATGTAAAAACTCTATCTTTTGTTCAAGAGGGATAGAGTAAATTGGTTCCAGTTTAACATTGCTTCTTAAATCGAGAGCTGGAACAGCTGTAAGTCTCAAAATTATCCAAGGTAAACTGCTATCTTCTATAGCCTTCTCAACTTCAACCTTTGTTTTGGAATAAACATCTATTGGATTTACAGGAGTTTCTAATGTTAATAGGGGTGAATCAGGATGTTTGTGACCATATACTGTAACTGAACTTACGTAGATAATTCTAGGAGATAACTTTTGTTTTTTAACCTCTTCAATTAAGTTATTGGTTCCTTGGACATTAACCTTGAATGCATAATCTGGTAATCTTTCTGATAATGGTGGAGTAATAGCTACTAGATGTATGATACAATCTTGATTTTTAACCGCTTTAGCGATACTAGCTGTATCAGATATATTTCCCCAAATAACAGCAAGTTTATGTTTTTTCGAAAGTTTTCGAAAAACTTTCTTATTTAGTCTATTTGGTAGATCAAAACATGTAATCTGATGGTTTAATCTGACTAATGCTTTAATTGTGCTCAATCCAAGATTTCCAAAAGCTCCAGTTATTAAGATATTCACAAAAACAAATCCCTTAATCACTTAACAATTTTGTGAACTTTAGTATTTTTAAAAGAGAAAACAAAAAAAGAAATAAAAAAGAACTATTTCTTTTTTCCAGTACGTTTTCTGTAAACTATAAAAGCTAGAGCTAATAAGACAGACAAGAAGTATAGATTTGTCTCTCTAGTGAGATCTTCATCTAAAGGATAGGGGTCTTCGTTGTTTGCTGAACCTAAAATTGGTACAGCTGTTTTTGAATCTGTCCAATTATCCCAATAATTTCCTTCTTCAGTTGCTTCTTCATACCAAATATTGCCAGTTCCATCGTCCCTTGCTTGAAGAGATGCCCTCCATTATTATTGATAAATTTGTTGTGATGCAGAATATTGTTATTTGTATCTGAATTCAAAAATACCGTATCATAATTACTATCTTCAAAAGTATTATGGTATATCAAGCAAGAATTGGAATTTTCCATGTATAAACCATAATCATTGTTTGCAAATGTGTTATCATCAACCGTCGTCCACTGAGAGCAGGAAAGTTGACTAATCTTGCCATACGCGCTCTACCTGAGTAAGAAAAGCAGTAGGAGTGAGTAAGCCTGAACGATTTTTCTATGGGTTTATATATGAAAGTACACATAGAAAGTTAGAAGGTGTGCTTCAGCACGTATCTGGTTCGCAACTACACAAGTGGTTGTCCCTCAGTAAACCTACCTTGAACCAGGGGCCTAGCTAGCTCAGTGCTGCTGCTCCACCAACTATCGCAGACCAAGATCTGCATAACTTCCCCTCAACGCACGTGTAGGGGATCCACTTAAACGACGGTTAAACGCCTTCTGGCAAGTTTAACCAAGTTTCATAACGTGCGTAATATCAAATGAGTTATATAATGCTCCAGCGCCAAATGTCCCCGAACAGTCTATACTAATGCTGTTCTTCAGAGTTATCTGTGCTGCTGCTATAGCTATCCCATAGAAATCATGTTCTACGCATGTAACACCTGAAATTTCACCAGTTCCTGGGGTAATATCTGATATTGCTATTCCTACAGCGTGAGCATCAACATAACAATCTTGGACAACAAAATAGTCTGTTGTAGAATGAATATTTATACCTGTTAAAGCAAGAGTTGTAATATTATAATTCTCTATTCTGTACGGATCTTGTGCTGTCCCAGAACCTGGGAATCCATAATCTGTGAAGGTGAAATCGACACTATAAATAGGTGATAATTTTGTCGATTGATTTATTCGACAGGTAATTTCTTAGAGGAGGAAAAGAAAAAAACTTTTCTAGATACTCAAAAACCGTGAAATAAACAAGAATAATTTAGTCGGTTATATTTTCGACTAGAAAAAATTAACAAATTTTTCTTTCATTACAAATTGAGTTTTTAACTCTTTTAGCTGCAACTTATTAGAAAAGTCGTTAATAAGACACGACTGGTTTGAATTAAGTCGTCTCTAGGATGCGACCTAACAGAATTAAGTCGTTTATTATACTCGACCTGAATTGTGGAAAAAATCTTACCACAGGACCATGTTTTTTGGTTTTACTGTGTTTCTAATTTGAAAGCAGCTTATATTACGATTTATTTGATTGGTGTCATAACAGCTTCAGTGTAGATAGCTGAATTATTTATTTTAGATGTGGAATTAGGAAATGGAGGAGATATAATTGAGGAGTTATATCATTGAATTCTTTTTCTTTTCTTCTAGATTCTGAAAGTGTACTATGTCATGGAAATATAGATCTATACAGAAGAATTCAAAATCAAACTCATATTCTTTTCCTTTCTCGAATGTTCCTATAACAAATATCACTTGATTGTCATCTCCCTTAATCTCATTTCCAAGAACCAAGTGTTCATCATTATCCTCAATAATAAAGTTAGTCTCAGGGGAAGAAGTAATATTAACCAAGTTTACTGCGTCTCTTCTAGGTTCAATAGTAAACTTAACTGAAAATTCATTATTTTCCATATCTGTATAACTATATACTCAATCTTGATTGGTTGTCGAATTGATACTTTCATTTGACCATCAGCAAAAATTTTCTTTAACTCTAGAATACAATGATATATTTCCATCTAGCTGAATATCAACTATTCTCCAAAAAATCCACTCTGCAGTTTTTTTCTATTCCCTATAAATCTCTGTTACTTGGAACTATGTTATTACATCTATGAAAAGCCTAGTTCCTTTACCTATTTAAAAAACTAATGAGTTTAAGTGAAATTATGCAAAATTCATAGATTTTTGGCGAAATTTTATATATTTTGAAAATAAATTATAGTAATCTATTAAATTTGTATGAAGGTAGAACTATGAGCTCAAATTCTCAATCTGAATATGTTGTTGAACAATTTTCTTTGCAAAAGGAGGATTTAGAGGAATTTGCGAACATATTAACTGAAACATTCCTAAGTGATCCAGCAGCGTTAGAAGAGGGGGCAACAATTGCATTCACTAAAGAAAGTTTTGATTTCTTCTTTAATTCCCCAAAAACTAATCCTAACCTTTTTGTAAGAGTCATATACAAACCAACAAATAAAATTGTAGGTTTCTTAGGTAATTCTCCTAGAAATGTTGTTATCAAGGGAAAAGAATACAAATTTGTTAATCCACGTTGGTTAAGTGTTTTACCTTCCCATAGAAGAAAAGGACTAGCTACACTAATGGGAAGAAAATTTTTAGAATTATTAATAAAAGAAGGATACGATGGAGCATTTGCAATATTTGAACCAGAACAACATGGAAAAGATATAGCTAGAATTGTCGCAAAAGAGAACGAAATGGATCAAAGAACAATTTTCTATACAAAAAAATTCATAGTCCGAGCTTTTGACGTGAAGAAAATTGCTGAAGTTGTAAAAATGAAATATTTCGAAAAATTAGCATTTAGATTAATGAGAGGTGTTAAATCAGTTAAGAATCCTAATATTCGGCTTTCTGAGGAGAAAGACACAGAACAAATATACAACTTACTATTGGAACACATCGAAAGAAATGATATTGCAGTTATTCATGATAAAGAATACCTCAAGATGTTAATTAATCACAGATTGTTTCTATGTGCTGTTCATGAGGATGAAAATGGAAGAATTGATGGATTAATCGGAGCTTGGGAATTTTTACTATCTGGTTTTGGAAAATCTCATCCCTTTGGATGGCTAGATATGGTACATACACACAAACTGTCTATTAAAGATGCAAAAGACATGTGTTGTTTTCTTTGTAAAAGTGCTAAAGAACGAGGTTGGATTGGAATACAAACACCATATATCCCATATTTTGATGCAAAACCATTGAAGAAAGCAAAATTCATATTTTATGGAAAAAGGATGTTTTTGGATGTAGTAAAACTCAAGGATATCAAAATTCCTGAAAGGATTGAATCAATTTTCATTGATTGGAGATAAACCGAGGTTAACATAACATATTACTCATTAGATTTATGTATAAACAATAGAAGCTTTTTGGAAAGAGTGAAATAGTTTCTAGCATTGCTCCAAATGATTAGATGTGTTGAAAAAACCACATTATTTGAGCACAATTTCTATTTCTTCAACTAATCCTTTTGGTTCTTTGTTTTGAACAAAATTTACCTATCATATTGTTTATACTAGTATACTTCAATTTACAAAGTGATTATGTAGCAGATGCAGGTATCGAGGTTATGGAACCAGCTGTTCAAAAAACAGACGAAGTTGAAGCTACCACAGATTTAACTGAAACATCAACAGATTAGTCAGTGAATCTGATTCTTAGATTCTATTTTCTTTTTCTTAACAAGAAATTAATAACAACTGCTAATATTATTTAAAATCTTCACACAATAGCTGCTTAAGTGAATATTTCATCAGCCCATTTTTCAAGCTGTTTAGATTTTTCTTGTTCCATATATCTTCCAGTTTTTATCATATCTGGAAAATCTAACCAAATAGGAGATGATGTTAATCTACTTCTAAATGATTCTATTTTCTTACTTGCTGAATATGAGGATCCTTTGAAAGCATAACAGATGATAACGTTGTCAACTTGTCTAAAAACAAGTAGATAGTTCTGATGCTCTATTCTTTTCAGTGAACCTTTTGTGGAAAATACTTCTTGAATAATATTGTTAATTGCAGTTAAAAAACCAGAGAAAAGAATCTGGTTGACTTCATCTTCATCACCGAATTGATAGGAGAAAAAGGGGATACCATTTTCATCAAGAATCATCAACATAACAGGAGCATCATTTTCTATTTCTTCTAGATCAAAGGTAGCTCTATTGATCATATTTAAAATCAGTTTATCAACTTGTGAAGCCTTTATTCTTTCTGCAAGGGTTGCATTTTCTTCTATGATGTTTTTCCAGCTAGCATATTCTGTTAATATTGCGTCATGATCACTTGAAATTTTTCTTGCTAAATTCTCTAAATTCTGACCTTCTGCTATGATTTGTGCTTGAGACAGAAATCCCGTTGCTTTGTCTATATCTGCGTCTACTAAAGCAAGTCTCCCTTTTAACCAATAGACTTCAGCTAGAAGAGATTTTGAAATTTGTTCTTTGGCTATATCAAGTAATTTATCAGATATTTCTTCTAAATCTTCTAAAATTTCAGGGTTGTTAGTAAACCTTAATTCATGAAGCAATATTTCACATAGATTCAACATCGCATGGATATTAATTTCTTGATAGACTAGATTCTTGCCTATTATAAATTCCAGAATTTCTTGAGCTTTACCTAAACTGGTAAATCTATTTGCTTTTCTCTGATACACAGCTTCAGATAATTGAGAATAGTAATATATCATGGTGTCTTGTTGATCTTTTGATGCGTTTCTAGAGATATCTAGATGCTCTTTAGCTTCGAAGTAATCATCTCTACTTAGTAAAATATTTATCAGATAAAAAAGAGATTCAACGACTGTAAATTTGAAATCTATTTCAAGAGCTCTTTCTAGACTCTTTGTAAAGAACTCAAAGGAATTGTCATAATCGCCTTGACTATAATAGACTATTCCAATGTTGTTGTATGTAATAGCCATACCATAATTATTACCTATTTCTTGGTGGAGAACAAGAGCGGTATTGAAGAATTGTAAGGCTTGAACAAAATCACCCTTTAGCCTGTGAATCTCGCCTAATGCAACTAGTGCATTCGCCATTATACTATGGTCATTCAATTTTTTTCCAATTTCTAAACTCTTATCAAGAATCTCATGGGATTCATCCAATTTCCCCTGATATGTAAGTATTTTTCCTTTACGAAAGAGGCTTCGTGCATAAAGAATTTCATTATCAACCTCTTCAGAAAGATTCAAGCTTTTGTTGACATACTCAACTGATCTTTTCAAATCAGTAAAACAATAAATACAGCTTTTGTGAAACTGAATCTGTGTTTCAATTTCCTTCATAACAGAAGTTTCTTTACCGATAATTTCGTTTTTTGCATAGTTCTCCACTCTTTCAATCATTAGAAGACTTTCTTCAAATTTACCAAGCCTCCAGAGAGATTCAATAATTACAAAGTAGAGATCATACTTCTGAGTGAAAGAGATTAGCATTCCTCCGAATAGATTTAGTGTGTGCTGAGCATGAGAGATGCTATCATCAAAAAACCCTAAATGGGTAAGTACGAATGATTTTCGATACATAAGTTCTGCAAAATCGCTCTCTGAGATATTGGGAGTCTCCTCTAATTGCTTAATTTTCTCCAAAGCTTCCTTATAGCTGTACGAATCCATCAAGGAATCTATAGTTTCGAGCTGAGTTTTGTTGTCTGTAAACTATACCACTCTCACATTTTGCAGTTACATAGAGTAAGAATAGGTGTATTATATATCTTTCATTGAAGGCTATAAGCGCATTCAAAAAAAGCAACTTAAAGACACTTCCAATTCATAAAGAAAAGAAGAAAAAGGAAGGAAAAAAGAGGAAGGAAGGATCAATTGGAACTGAACTTTGTTCGTATTTTTTGGAAAGCCGTAGATCTTGGCAAGTATCTAGCAAGCTCAGTAAAAGCACAGAAACCTATTGTGAATCCAAGAATATACAACCAATCTTCACCTGAGAGGAGATATGCAACATTAAATTCCTTAAATCCACTGAAAATCATCTGTAACCCAGGAATATATATCACGAGAAGTAAAAGTCCCCATGACAAGATAACTGCTCCAATTAGGAACTTGTTTTTAAAGGGTTTAGATTTCAATAGAGGTGTTTCATTATTGTTCCGAGCAATAAAGACAAACCAAAGTTCGAACGAAAGGGTGGCGATAAATGCAAGCATTTGCGAATAAGCAACCACAGCGTGTTTGAATTCTTCAGGGGATAGTGTTAATCCATTTCTTAAAGCCCAGTCAGTTATAACCCTATCACCAATGCCTAAGTAGCCAATTAAGAAGGTAGAAACAGTAGCAAAGAAAGCGACTATACCAGCTAAAAATGCAAAAACATAGATATCCTTGACAAAGGATTTTTGTTTTCCTCTTGGAGGACGAGACATTAATTCGGGATCATAGGGGTCAAAAGATAGGGAAAGAGCTGGTAAGGCATCAGTAAGAAGATTAAGAAACAATATTTGCAAAGGTAATAAAGGTAAGATACGAAAAGCAGCAAAAATAATGAGAACGGTAAAGATCTCGTCAAAATTACAACTTAAGAGATAACGGATAAACTTTTTCATGTTTTCAAAGATATTGCGACCTTCTTCAACAGCATCAACAATAGTATTGAAGGCATCATCAGTAATAACCATATCAGCAACCTCTTTGGTCACATCAGTTCCTGTGATGCCCATGGCGACACCTATATCTGCTTTTTTTAGAGCAGGTGCGTCATTGACGCCATCACCGGTTACAGCTACTATGTGCTCCTTCTCTTGTAATGTTTCTACTACTCTGTATTTGTCTTTTGGACTCATTCTGCTATATACTTTGATTTGGTTTATTTTCTCTTTTAGTTCTTCATCAGTCATTAAAGAGAATTCTTCACCATTAACTACCAGATCATCTTCACTTTTAATTATTCCAATTTCTTCTGCAACTGCAATTGCTGTAGCTTTCTGATCTCCAGTTATCATTACTGTTGTTATCCCAGCTTGTTCACATTCTTCTATTGCATCTTTCACTTCTGGTCTTGCTGGGTCTATCATCCCTGTTAATCCAAGGAAAATTAAATTATCTTCTATTGTTTGAACATCTTCTTTATTATAATCTTCAGGTAATTCCTTATATGCTACTCCTAAAACCCTTAAAGCTCTACTGGACATTTCTAGATTAGCATCCAGGATTGTTTTTTCTAATTCTTTCGATATCTTTTTTGTTTTACTGTTGCTCATGACTTCATTACACCTAGTCAGAACAATCTGTGGACTTCCTTTCATGTATGCAACTTTCTTTCCATTGTCTAGATTTATTGTTGTCATCCTTTTCCTTTCAGAATCGAAGAAAATCTCATGATCCCTCTCTTTTAGCATTGTTTTTGTATATCCTGCTTTTTCAGCTAAAACAACTAAAGCAGCTTCAGTTGGATCACCTTTAATGTCTATTTTATCCTCATTACGTAAAACTCCTGCATTATTACAATTATAGGCAGTTTCTATTAATTTGTTCAGAGTTGGAGTTTCTAGTGGATTAATTTTATTACCATTTAGAGTAAAATCTCCATCTAGTAGATATCCTGAACCTCCAATAGCTGTTTTACCATCCATTGTCCAAATTTCTTTAACTGTCATCTCATTTCTTGTTAAGGTTCCTGTTTTGTCTGAGCAAATGTAATCCACTGATCCTAGAGTTTCTACAGCAGGTAACCTTGAAACTATAGTTTTTCTTTTAGCCATTCTTGAAACACCAACTGCTAATGTAATAACAATGGCTGCAGGTAATCCCTCTGGTACTGCTGAGATGGCTAAAGCTACAGCTACTTCAAAACTCTCTAAAAGATTTTCTCCAAGACCTATATTGATAACCATCACAAGAACACAGACTACTAAAATGATTATTCCCAAGACTTTACCTAATTTGTCAAGAGCTTTTTGTAAAGGTGTTAGTTCTTGTTTAACTTGAGTTAACTGAGCTATTTTACCTATCTCAGTTGACATTCCAATCGCTACTACTACTGCTTGAGCCCTCCCATAAACGCATGTTGTTCCACTATAAGTCATATTTTTCCTATCGTGAAGTCTAGCATCCTCTGATACGATTTCTAGATTTTTAGTTATAGATGCTGATTCTCCTGTAAGAGGAGCTTCATCAATTTTGAGATTATTTGCAGTAATTAACCTACAATCAGCTGGGATCTTATCCCCAACTTCTAAAATCACTATATCTCCAGGCACAAGGTCACAACTATGGATGATCTCTTCTTTGCCAGCTCTGATTACAACAACTTCTTGATCGAAATATTCCTTCAGCTTCTCAAGAGCTTGATTTGATCTAAAGTTCTGAACAAAACCTATAATTGCGTTAATTATTATTATTGCAAAAATAGCTATTGCATCAATAATCTCTTCAGCTTCTTCCCCTTGAAAATACTTGCTCAAGCCTATTCCTAGACTAATAAATCCTGCTACTGCAAGTAGTATCACCAAGAAACCTGTGAATTGCTCAATAATCATTTTGAGAATTTTAAATCGTTCAGTTATTGTCAGTCTATTTGAACCATAAATATGAAACTTACTTATGACCTCAGTTTCTTCTAATCCTTTGTCACTAGTTTCTAGTTTTTCATATATTTCCTTTATTTTCATGCTATGCCAAGGGATTATCTCCCTTTCTAATGTCACATGGTTTTGCTTTTTACTTCTCTTTGACATCTATACACCCTATACTGAGCTATGTTTTAAATGCAATGAAATGGGCGTTTACTCCATCATTAAAAAGTTTATTGAAATAGATATCGATACATATCGATTATTAGAATAAATTATAGTCAATCAACGATATATATAGTCAATCAATGATACATATAATCAATCAATATGATATGTTAGGTGGTGAGTTAAATGCCTTTCATTGAAGGAGAATTATCTAAATCATGGAGATTAAAGTAGAAATCACTTTTTCGCTTTTAGGAAAAACCAATTCTTTTTGTTTATTACAACTTCTACATTAAATCCACTATTTTCAAGGATTTCTTTTGTAGTACTAATTGTCTGTTTCTTTGAGGAAACCCCATAAGCAGTTTTTACAGCTTTCTTGTTTGGCAATATTGCTTTAATTTTGATGAGAAACACTCCTTTTTCCTTAGAAATAGAAGAATCCCATACCCAAAATTCTCCATGAGGTTTTAATACTCTATGAACTTCTTTGAATACTTCTTTTTTATCTTCATTTGACATATACATTATACTGAAAAACGAAGTTGCATTGTCGAAATGATCATTAGAATAATCCAAATCTTTTGCATCTGCAAGAACCCAAGTAGATTCTGGAGATTTATGTTTAGCCTCATCTATCTCACTTTGATGCTTATCTATAGCAGTAACTCGTTCTCTCCCAATTTGAGCAATGATACCTTCTCCTCCTCCACCAATATCTATTATATTTCCTTCAGGAATAGATTCCAAAATAATCTTTTGCATCCTTTTTACAACTAGTTGTGATATGAAAGATATGGTTCTAAATATTTTCTGAGTTCTAGAACTTTCACTCATAATGATTTTTTGAAATTATTGAATAAAAAGTCTTTCTAATAGCAGTCATGGATAACCATTATTCTTTTAAATCCTAAATCTTGAACAGATTCAGTATGGTAAAGAGAGTTATCAAAGCAGCACCAGATTATTTAGCCCTAAACTTCTTTGATTTTATTAGACATTTTACTAATCTTCTTACTTCGAAAGAATATGATCTTTGGATAGAATCTGATAAACACACCACAATTTTAGGCTATTCATGTAGAGGATTATTCGAAGTTTGTATGCAATATTTTTATAAAGAAGATTTGGTGGTTGCAACAACTCCAATCCAGCACACATCATTTAGGAACATTTTGGAAAAATATGTTAAACCAGAAAACATTCACATCATTAGATTAAATCAAAACTATAATGGAATTGAAGAAATCCCCAAACTAGCTAACTGCGATTTGGTAGTAATAACACATTATTTTGGACAAGATATGGATATATCAGTGCTATCAGAATTTAAAAAGAAACATAACTGTATAATTATTGAAGATAGAGTACAGGGAGGAACACTTGATATACTTTCGAGTCATGAAATTGTTGATATCCCAATATACTCAATGGGTATGGATAAAAGACCGATAGCTCTTGGGGG
>JAUWJS010000150.1 GCA_030607575.1 Candidatus Heimdallarchaeota archaeon
AATACAAGAAAATTGATGAACTGCAGGTTTTCAGTGAAACAGTTGAAGAAGACATTATGAAGAAAGGAGCTGAAAGCGGGAAAATAATCGCTGATTCAGTTAACCTATGTAGAACATTGGCATGGGGACCTGCTAATTATATTACTCCAACTAAACTTGCTAATGAAGCACTACGATTGGAAAAAGAAATAGGGATTAAAACAACTATTTTTGACAGAGAAAAAGCAGAAGAAATTGGTCTAACAAGTTTTCTATCAGTTGCAAGAGGAACAAAAGAACCTCCTAAATTTATCATCATGGAACATGGTGTGGATAAACAAGGAGTCGATACTGTTGCAATAATTGGAAAAGCAATCACCTTTGATAGCGGTGGTATCAGTCTCAAACCTGGTCAAAATATGGAAAAAATGAAAGCTGATATGACTGGTGGTGCAGTAGTAATAGCTGCGATGGAAGCAATAGCTAAATTGGATATTAATCTACATGTAGTATGTATTGTACCTGCAACAGATAACATGCCTTCTGGTACTGCTTACCATCCTGGAGATATTATAACCAGCTATAGTGGTCACACAATTGAAGTCATCAGTACTGATGCTGAAGGACGAATGATTCTAAATGATGCATTAACCTATGCAGCTAAACATTATGAACCAAAAGCTATGTTCGATTTTGCAACATTGACTGGATCCATGATGATAGCTTTAGGTGAGCATGCAGTAGGATACTTCTCCAATCATGATTTCGTAGTTGAAAAGCTTGAACATGCTTCAAAAACTAGCGGAGATAAAATTTGGAGAATGCCTTTATGGGAAGACTATGATGAACAAATAAAAAGTGATCTTGCAGACTTTAAACATACAGGTGGAAGAGCTGGTGGAGCAATTACAGCTGCAAGATTTCTTAGTAAATTTACTATGGACGTTCCTTGGGCGCATTTAGATATAGCAGGAGTTATGGAACAAAGTAGTGATAAAAACTACAATCCTAAAGGTAGTAAAGGTCCAGCAGTTCGATTGATAATCGATGTTTTAAGAAATTGGTAAGTATGCAATTAATCATTTTACAAAACTTTTTAATTACCAATTCTATTTTTATGACGATTCAAATGTATAAAGGGAGATTTCAACATTTTTTTTATGCTGGAATGTCAAAATTAGTTGGACTTGGAGTATTTATTACGGTATCATTAATCTACAGTCTATGCTATGTCTATGTATATGTCAGTTATGAAGCACATCAGGTCTATACTGTGTTAATTGATAGTTTTGTAATCCTAATAGACATTATCTTCTTTAGCATACTAGCTATCGGTTTTATTAAACTAAATACTGAGGATAGAAGTTCTGCTGAAACAAAACAAATCACAGTATCCTCAGTTGTGTTTTCAGTATTCTTATTTATTGATATAATACTCTTAATACTTCTAAACTATGTAGAATCAGTTGTTATTTACTATGTTTATGGTACATTTAACTTAATAACAGGTTTCTCCGCAATCTATGTTTGTTTGAAAATCTATAGATACTTCAACCGAAATACTAAGCTGTATAATTTAAAAATAATTAATTATTCCTTCATCATTCTTGGATTTGCACTGTTCTTCCAATATCTGTTCATGGGTATTCATCTTATTTCCATGACTTTCTCCTCCTACCTCTACTATGCCTTGAAATATCCAATGCTCACCGCTTCATCTATTGGTTACGTGGTTTTCATAATAGTTGCTACAGGACTGATAATATATTCAAAAAAAGGAGATAAAATCTTCAAAAGTGTTTGAAAACTCACTTTGATTATCTTATTTATACCAGACAGTAATTTCCTCTACAGTTTTTCTGGGTTCTCTTTTTGGATCTTCATCGGGATAACCTAGTGCTATAGCTGCAACCAATGGTCCAGAATAACCTATTTCAATCCCTACTTTTTCACCAAATTCTAAAAGCATATCCTTGAACTCAGAATCTTCTTTTGTTATTTTAAGAAAATCTAGTATTTGTGGTTCCACAAATAGAACATCATTTATCCATACTGACCCTAATCCCATACTATGAGCTTTCAAGAGCATATTCTGAATTGCAGCTGATACAGATTGGATTTCTGCACCTATTCCTCCCCACTCACATGTTTGCAAAACTAGAATCACTACTGGAGCTTGTTCCATAATATTGTATGAATTAGCTGTAGAAGCCATTAAAGGGATTTCTGGGAGTTTTTCAATTCCCTCTCTACAAACTTGTATCAATTTAGCTTTGGCCTCACCTTGAAGAACATGGAATCTCCATTGAACTCGATTTTTTGCAGAAGGAGCTCTATTTCCTGCATCAAGGATGTCTACTATTTGTTCTTTTGAAAGAGCTTTATCTTTGTATTTTCTTATAGATCTCCTATTACGAATAACATCATCTATATTCATAGATAAACAATAAATAAAATGAATAAAAAAGTTGTGTAATTATTTAATCTCATCATTTGTTGCCAAAGATTGAATTCTCTTAATCCCCTGATATTTCCCAATAAGTGGAAGAAGTTCATCAGGAATGGCTTGCTGCCAGTTCTCTCCCTTAATCATTTTTTCTCTTATAATTTTTCCACTTAATTCTTCTCTTTTGTTGAGAGGAATTTCTCTTACTTCTTTGTTACTTAAGTCTGTAAACAGCTCTTGAACAAGAGAATTATTTGTGAAGATTACATCGAAACTTGGAATTAAGTCTATAACATTCGCTGGCCAGATTGTGTTTCGATTAATATCTGGAATTGCAGAAATAAAGAATTGATCATAGTTGAAATGTTCCTTGACCATTGTCACAACCATTTCATACCTCTCCCCACCAGTGAAGGGATTTTTTAGTGAATAAGCTTTTTCTCCACTTCCAATAAGTATGATTATTTCATCAATTTCTGGTTGATTTAGTATATACTCTAATGCATAGATATGCCCCTTGTGAGGAGGATTAAAACGTCCTAAGTACAAAGCTCTCATTTCATATCACTCTAATCTACCAGCTAATATATATTTTTGCTAAAGGAAATAATTACCTACTAGACAGAGTATTTACCTTTAGTTTTTGTAAGAAAAACCCCAGTAAACATTTTCTAAAATTGCTTCTAGATGGTTTTATTTGTACCTAAAAGCTTTCTTGAATCTGTAACTGATGCTTCTTTGATTTCAAGAACAAACTTAACTATTTGGCCTCTTTTTTCTTTATTTGAACACTTGAAAAGGATATATTGTGAAGTTTCCAGTTATCATAGAAAATTTTTACTGCGAGATTTTTTTGGTTAAATAATCTTTGATAATGAGTAAAGCCTTGCAGTCATCAGAGTTGTAAGAGATAACTTTATCCAGAGCCGCTCTGTCATTATGTAAATACCATTTGTCGAAAAGTATTATGCTGGTGGCTCCATCGACTAGTGGATCAAACCATTCAAAGCCTAGCCAGTTTGCAACATCTTTCAAAGTGTAGGCATATACAGGAAATATTATTTTATTCTTGAAAACTGGAAATAAGTCAAAGGAGTTGTGTTTCAGTTCTGCTAACATTCTTGATTTAATAGAGTATTTAGATGCTAAGTTCTGAAAGTATTGTGGTTCAGCTAATGACCAATGGTAGAGGGTGAAATTGTCATTTAGTTCTTCTAGAAACATCAAAAATGATCTAAACATTTGTTCCTCTTTCTGTGGTGATTCCGCTAAGAAATGAAGGTATCTATGTTCAGTCCCCTTCCTTAGCAGACAACCAATAATCCAAACAAAGTTATGATGAGACGACCCCTCTATATCTACATAAAGCTCGTAAGAAGAAGAAGGAAACTTAACTTGGCCTCTTATTTTTTCTTTTTTATCGACTAACGATTGAGCTTGAAGTACAAGATATTCTAGTTCTTTCTTACTTACATTTTCCATTTTTAAATTAGTTAAATCAACTTGAGCTAAACTTGGAACATCAGTAATTCCATAATCAAGTAGTTGTTTTTTAATACGTTTTCCAATACCACTAATTAATGTGACATCCAAACTATCAGCAACAAGCTTTTTGCAGTATTTTCTCCATTCACATACTCTACAACTTCTTGTATAATTTGGAGATATTTTTAACTCACCAGCAAGTATTTTGTTGATTTTTATTATATCTTCTTTCAAATCATCTATCAAATTCTCTGTTGAATGAGTTTCATATTCATCATTTCTATAAATCTGAAAATAATCTATATTAGCTTCTTGAAAGAGCGAACAAACATAAGCAGCATAAGCTCCTTCCATAATTATTGGTCTCCTCAAATATTTGACATTTCTCAATAAAATTGGGATATATGAATACGAACCAAAAGAACTTTCCAAGTCTATCTTCTTCAAACGATCAATTCTGGTGGTTAAATTTTCTGCTAGAATCCAACCCTGACTGATTTGAGATTTTCCTTGAATCATTCTAGCCTTTGTTTGCTCAGTTTTTTCTCTTATTTCTTCTTCTGAGGTTATATGATGTTTGGATCTATCTCTACTTCTTCCCAAAATAGGATGTACATCTTTTTCCTGCTCAGGACCAAACTTACTTAGATAAAATAACATTGGGCATCTGTAATATAAGCGTATATCGTAGTTACTAATGAGCATCGGTAAGACCGATTTAGTTGAAATCTAAAAAGTTTTGCAACATAACAAAAGGAATGGATATTAAAGATTCTTCAATATCTGATCTATCCCTGGTTCGATTCCTTGCATTATCATAAAACCTCTAGGACTTTCTCTATTGGTAATTTCTCCTGCTATAGGAGTAAGCATGATGTCTCTTACTTCGTCAAGATTTCTAGTATGTCCAAGTGCCCAGATTAATTTGGTATATGCTGCTGATGGAAGCATATTTTCTCCTTCAATGACTCCTCGTGCTAGCATATCTCTTCCTGTCTCATAGACACGTAACTGTGCAAAACCATACAATGGTTCAACTACCATTACTACAGGTATTTCTTCTTCTTGACATCTCTCTAAAGCAGGATAAACATCTGTCCCTACATGAGCTAATCCAGTACCTATAACTATAACTCCATGATATCCTAAGTCAACCATTGATTCTAGAAGATCAGGATTCATACCTGGATAAAAATAGAGCATTCCAACTCGACTATCAATCTTAGCATCAAGATAGAAATCCTCAGGATTTGAACGGGGTTTGATATCATCTTTAAACCAGGTAGTACCACTATC
>JAUWJS010000100.1 GCA_030607575.1 Candidatus Heimdallarchaeota archaeon
AAAACTGGGTGAGTATTATCCTTTTGATTTCAATGCTTTTTTGGTTAATGGGGGCAAATGTTCTCATTATTTGGTTACCAAAATATATTCATACAGTACTATTAGTTTTATTTTGGATTCCACTTTTAATCACTTATAACAAGGAAATGCATTTAGCATTGTTTCTAAAGGAAAATTATGAGAAAACAACGAAATACTTCAAGAGAATCTTACATATAATTAAATGAGAAATCTCTTTCTATATTCTTAACAAATTATATAATCTCGTGAAAGGATGTCAATTACATGAAGAAAAAACAGTTGAGTACAATAGAAGAATTTACATTATCAATGCCAAGACTAAACAAGATTCTGAATATACTACTTGAAGAAATCACACAAATGGAGGATTTCGAACGAGATCAGCCATTAACATGGAGTATGAAGCATATGTTTTCATGTTCCCAAATATCTAAGCTAATTGCTGCATCTAGAAAATTAGATATAGAGATAGCAGGAATAGCTGGTGCTATTCATGATTTGTTTTTAATTCGTACAGGTATTTTTGAAGACCATGCTCCAAAAGGCGGACCTCTTGTGAAAGATTTTTTGAGCAAATTCAACCAAACCTATGGAGAAGAATTTGGGTATTTTTCAGAAAAAGAAATAGAAATCATTTATCAGGCTACAATTCTCCATACAGACAAAACAAATTACACAAATGATGAAATTGTAGAATTAACAAAAGATGCAGATGCCTTAGACAGATTTCTTCATGGGAAAGACATACCAAAACACTATATTCCTCGTTATAAAGCTGCTTTGAAAGATTTGAAACTTCTTTGAAATATTTTATTACTCGTCATCACTCGGGTCTATAGTATGTGAATCATAAGAAGGCATAGCAACTGTTTCAAAGATTAATTCTTCTGTTTCCCCACCCGTACTTATTCGTCTATCTTTCGTAAGAATCCAGATTATGAAAAGAAATGGTGTACCTGAATTAAACTCAATCAGACTGTTGAAGAGAAGAACTGATAATAGATCAGTTGCAGGTCTAATACCTGCAGATAAAAGAGAGATTTCCATCCCAAAGTGAACTATAAAACCTATCAGAACCAAAAATCCAATCTGCTTCCATATTACAGATTTGAAGGGTTTCCATACATATTTGAAAAGGATAATAGCTGAGAAACCACTTATTGCCATACCTATTTGCAACCATCTCCCTGAAGCCATCTCTCTTGCAATGAATACTGTATTGTCTGCTAAAGGTAAAACTTTCGGAAAGAAAGCAACAAAGAACCAGCCTATGTAAAGAAACATAGTCCAATATAGCATTTTTCGCCATCTTTTCGCACTGAACATCACAGCAACATAGCTGAATTCAATCATTCCATATGTAAAAGAGAAGTAAATTAAGAATAACAAAGGTCCCCATGTATCCCCTAGATTTGTGAAAAAATCTGGTAAAGCATAGATCTTTCTAGTACCTTTGACAATATACCATAACACGTAATCGAACAAAAAAACAACAACTGTTCCAAATAGACCAAATAACCACTGAAGAATATACTTCTTTCGTATCAGAAAGGCCATCCAAATTAAACAGAATATTATATCTAAGATTATGAATTCAGCACCAAAAGTTCTTGCCACAACATGAGCCATAAGGTTGTGAATTTTGAAGTTTTTCTTAAATCTTTTGTGATTATCATATTAAATTCTTAATTAGAAAATCTGCCCATGATACAGGTAAATATTCAAGAATTCCTCTTTGTTTATTGTTTTTCACTTTATAGCGCCTTTTAGGTTTCTTCTTATGAACAGCTTTATACACTTTCTTAGCTACAAAGATTGGGTCAGCGTATATTTCAGTTTCAAGAACCTTCCATACTCTAGAAATCACTTCTTTAAAATCAGAATTTTCCATATATTTTCTATAATTCTTCATTGTAACTTCTGGAAGGCTTGTTCTTATCGCTCCTGGTTGAATTATTACAACTTTCATATCTAGAAACTGAAATTCACGTCTCAGTGAATCGGAAAAAGCTTCTATCGCATATTTTGACATCGTATATGGTCCATTAAATGGAAAAGCTATTCTTCCTACCTCAGAACTCATATTAACAACCCTACCTTTATTTGCTTTTAATAAAGGATAAAATGATTGAGTAATTCTTATATAACCAAGAACATTCACATCAAACAGCTTTAGAAAATCTTTGAAATCAACTTCGACTATAGGCCCACCAATAAATAATCCAGCATTATTTACTATACAATCAATACCACCAGCTAGTTTTTCTACCTCAGAAACTGCTTTCTGAATGCTATCTTGATTGGTTACATCCATTTCAATAGCATGAATTTTGTCTTTGGAGTTATACTTTGCTAAACCTTCAGAATCAAAGTCTGTAGCAATAACAAAATCACCTTTTTGACTTAGATACTCAGTGATAGCTTGACCTATCCCATGTGCAGCACCTGTCACAAGAACAATTTTTGATTTCTCTTTCATTCAAATCAGTAAACTTTCTGAATAATGACTCTAATATAAATCTAATGTTACTCTGTTCCTATTTTTTCTTCTTCATAAACCTTGGATCTATTTCATCTCTTTGAGAAGCATCAGTATAATTTTCCTTAGCTTGCTCTTTTGCTTCCTCAAGAGTTTCATCCTTATGACATGTCCATCTTAGATGTGTTGATGCTGGTTTACCACACCATGGGCAGAATAAATCGTCAATTAAATCCATAATCTTATTGTGTGCATGTAGATTCCTTCTATGCTTTCCTCGTTCCTCAATAATAGGTTTTGTAAGAATCTCAGCTGCTTTCTTCTTACCAACTGAAACTGCTTTCTTCACCGTCTCAATCTCATCCTTAGGAATCTCAATACTATAGCCTTCCTTTGAATCACCATAAACTTCCACAGGAATACCTGCAGTTAAAATAGCCTCTTGCTCATCTTTGGGTATTTTCTTGATTTGAGAAACAAACTTGCTTGCCTGCTCTTTCCCCATATCCTGTTCGACAATTTTTTCATAGGTACTTTTTTGCAAATTTGGATCGCTAATTGTCGACAGTCTTGAAAGTACTCTCTCTGGTATCCTCTCGTCAACTGGTTTACTTAATTCTTCAGTAATGATATCAGGGGCAACACTTGCAGCTTCTAACCATAATCGTAAAGTGTTAGATTTGATATGTATTTTTGCACAAATCTCATCAATTTTTTCTTCAGTTGGAATTAAAGAAAGGTTTCTTGATTTTTTCCGCTCAATACTGTTAATAATATTAGCTAGACTTTTTGGTGTTTGTACGATTCCTTCACTCCTAAAAATCTCCATTACTCCTCTACCTTTCTCTATCATGTAAAGATCTTTTCGATGTATATTTTCAATTAAAGATTCTATCTTTTGCTGACTTTCATCAATGTCTTTAACAATTGCATAAATTTTCTTCAAACCTGCAAATTGAGCAGCTCTCCATCTTCTTTCTCCGGCTATTATCTGATAAGTTTCGTCTCCAGTTTGTCTTAACAAAATAGGATTCAGTAAATCATAAGCTTTTATTGAATCAGCTAATTCTTCAATTGCTTCTTTATCAAAGGTTTCTCTTGGCTGAAAAGGACTTGGACTTATTTTTTCGATAGGTATTTGGACTATTTCCATTTATATTCACCCATGTTCTTTTATTAATTCAAATGCAATATCTTTCCAAGGGTATTGTTCTATAACCCAACTATCCTCTTCTGTATTAATACAAAGGAGCTTCACGCTTTCTCTATTACCATTTTTCACTACTTCCTTCATCTGAGATATTGCTTCAGGTCGTGTAGTGAATATCCATTTCTCAGTACCAGCATCTAGAACATAGAATTGATTATCATCTAATTTCAAAGTTTTCACCTAGTTTCATCGTAGAATGCATTCTTAGGATGTTTTACATTTATAATTCTTATAAATCACTTAAAAAGTGATTGTATTACTATGATTAAAACCTATTATGAACTTTTTTGTCGGGAATATGTTCGTTGTTAACTAATTTGCATAGATTGGAAAAAAGGATAATAAGAAATGCTACTATCATTCAAAACCTATTTTTCATGTTCTTTTTAGTTTTGTATAAGTTTGGGACTTCTAGAGCTGAATCTGTTTTTTCGTTTCATGTGAAATATTATTAATAACTAGCGCTCTCAACTATTGTGACCAACTCATATGCTATAATTATAGATTCGGTATCAGATTTTCCAAAGGAGCTTGAAGAAAAATATAAAGTAAGTATTGTTCCTGCGATAGTTATTATTGGGAGTAAAGAATTTCTAGATAGAGTTGGAATTACTCGAGAAGAATTCTTACATGAGATTGTTAATTCAAAAGAAAAAATCACAACATCTCAACCCTCTCCTAAGGATTTTCATGATGTTTTTTCAAAAACTCTAGAAGAATCTGATCACATTCTTTATCTTGGTGTTAGCCACAAACTAAGCGCTACTTTTCAAAATGCATCAATAGCATCAAAAAGATTCAAAGGAAAAATTACATGCATTGATACTTTATCGGTTTCTCTTGGAATTACAGCTATAGCCCACCATGCAGCTCTACGAAGAGAACAAGGTATGGAACTGAATCCACTAGTTGATGAAATCAAGGAAATGATGAAAAACACCAAGATTTACATTTTGGTTGAGGAGTTAAAATACCTTCTTAGAGGTGGAAGGATAGGAAGAGCTCGACATGCTATTGGATCTTTATTGAACATGAAACCTTTACTGCAATTTGTTGATGGGGAGATAGATGTTCTAAAAAGTATTCGAGGTGTGGAAGCAGGATATGAAGCGATGATAGAAGAAGTTACTAGAGACGCTCAAGAATTTGGTAATTTTGTTCTATCTGGAGCGTATGGTGTTGAAAACGACAAATTTGAGAAGTTATTTAAATCTCTTCAAAATAAGATTCAACCCTTGAACTATTTATATGGACCTATTGGACCAGCTGTAATCTGCCACGTTGGACCTAATGTAGAAGCGTTTTTCATAACCAAATTACCAGAGAGTTCAGTTGAGATATATAAATAAGATTAAAAAAATCACTCTTTAACCGCTTTTATTGAAAAAACTAGTGGCAGGTTATACTTGTCATTTTTGAAAGTCCAAACCCCCTTTTCTTTCTCTTCCATGAAAGGAAATTGTTTAAAATAAGTATGTGGATATTCTTTAATTTCTTGGATCTTCAATCCTGCTTGAACAAGTGATGTGATAATAGTTCCAAAAGTATGTTGCCAGTTGTAATTGTCAATTTTCTCAAGGGATTTTTCTTGTTCTGTGTATGTATATTCAGTTTTGTAGTGAAGTGGATCTTTACCATAGAAGTAGGGATATTTGTATTCCAGTTTGCTAGTATTTTCATCATCAAAAATCCATAGAAATGGATGAAATTCAGAAATGAAGAATGTTCCACCTTTCTTAAGATATTTAGAAACAATCTTTGCCCATTGTTCAATATCGTGTAACCAGCATAGAACACCATAAGATGTAAAAACTATGTCAAATTCCTCATCTAATACATCAGGAAGATCATAAATATTAGAACAGATGAACCTTGCAGGAAGTTTGAGATTATCATTGATTTCATTAGCTAACTTAATTGACTTATCTGAAAAATCTACCCCTACAACATTGGCTCCTAATCTGGCCCATGAGATTGTATCCATTCCAAATTGACATTGAAGATGGAGTAATGACTTATCTTTAACACTTCCTAGACTTTCAAGTTCGATCTTGTGTAAACTGTTATTACCTCCCAGAAAACCTTCAAGATCATAGTTAGAAGATTTTGCATGAACTGCTGTAGTTTCATTCCATCTAGCTAGATTAGCTTTCAAGTATTCATCCATTTTAATCAAGTTCGAGATATAGTAACTTCTTAAATGAATAATGATTAGGGAGAAAAAGAGAAAAGAAAAAGATTTTCACTCAGGAAGTTTAATATTTCTCGTTGCTGGATTGAAATCAATTACATCTAACTCTTCCAAAGACAATAATGATGATTTAATCAGAACAGCAGTAGAATCAAGAAGTTCTGCAATTTCATCAATTGTCATACTTTTTGGATGTGCTTCTACAAGTGCTAAGTAAATCTTTCCTTGATTTGTTGAATTTAAGATCGAACGTATACTATCATTCTGAGACATTATAGGCTCTTCTTTCGATTTGAAATCAGAATATTCTTTCTCAGTTGACTCTAAGTTCTTCTTAATTTCATCTTGAAGAGTTTTAGTTTGTTCGTGGATAATTTCAAGTGATTCAAATTCAGCTGTCAACTTAGCAAGCTTAGAAAGGGTTTCTTCATATTGTGTACCTATCTTCTTTAGATTCTTGTCCTTTTCACTAATGAGAATGTCTTTCTCCTTAACTTGAGATCTTAAATCTTCCATAATTAGATCTTTTTCTGCAACCTTTTCTAGTTCAGCTTCAAGTTCACTTTGAAATGAGTTAAATTCACTAATTGTTTTTTTTAGTAATTTTTCTTGAACTTTGTATTTATCAGTGAAACTTGAATTAGTAGATTTGAGTTCTATTTGAACACTCTTTAATCCGTTATCAATATCTCTTGAAGATTTTTCTAGTTTCTCCAAACTAACATCCTTTTGTTTCTTATCTTCATTGATGAATTTTTCAAGTGTTCTTATCTTTGTCTCGAGATTCTTTATATCTTCAGTTAATTCTTCGTTACTTTTCTTCTTAGCCATAAGATCACCTACAAATATATAGTGTACTCTTAAGAAAGAAGATGTTTTAAAGATTACTTAAAAGGAAACAGAAATTAAATAAAAAATCAGAAAAGAAAGAAAAGAAAAGAAGAGCTTAAGCTTAATGGAACGTTCCAATAACCATGAATTTTAATTCCAAAGCTTTATACCTTTCTTTTTCTAGCTCTTGTCTGATTTTATAGTTTTGATAAGCTTCATATCCTGGACATTTTCTATTATCATACTGACATTCAAATAATATTTCAGCGAGCTGATCAATTAACTTGATTACTTTTTCTTCATCATCAATATTCACATTGGATAATGTTTTAACATTCTTGAAGGATCTTATTAGCTCGTTTTTATAGTCTGATTTTAGTGCCATGATACCACCTCTGATATATGATTTTTACTATTCTTATTAACTATCAACCACAACTTGTGAGTATAAATTGTGTCATTTTCTACCATTAAAAGGATATAAGGAGGTTAAAGGAAAGAACCTTTGTGCAAAAGAAGCTTAGTCAAGGATTTGTTATGCTCTTCTTTTAAGGCAGAGCGGAGGATATGATTCTTATACTTATCATGATCTGATGAGTACTCATCTGCAAGAGTATAATTATACATATTCTCGGCAACCTGATTAAGAATCTGGAATAAGCTCTCTTCTTCAACAAACTCATAATTATATAGTTCTTTTAATGCGTTGAAATTTCTTATTAATTCATTTTTTTGTTCGACTTTCAATACCATTTTATTTTTCACCCGAATTATTCTTATTCCGAGATTGTCAATATTCTCAATCTCTGAGAACATCTTCCCTCTCCCATATATAAAGATATCTTATTGTGCGAATGTAATATATAATTTGAAGAATTCATTCTTGTCTCAACGAAAGTTTAATATATGTTTTAGTGATAAAATTATACAGGTGGAAAATAAACATGAGCACAATAGAGGAATATCATGACGTTCCTGAAGATTACGATCATTTGTTAAAAAAAGTAGAAATAATTAAAGATCGAGAGAAAGTGGAGATGTTCTACGATCAAGGTTATTGGCCAATTCTGGCAATTTTGAGAGAGGGGCGCTTAACTGTACGAGAGATTAAAGAGAAATCAAATCAACTTATTGAAAAAAAGGAATTACCTAAACTTAAAGAAGAAATAGAAAATTGGGAAATCCCTGAAGATAAAGAAAAATTAGAAGAGATTCTAATAAAAATATCTAAATGGGAAATAAATCAAGCTAAATCACTTAAGGCTAAAGATAAAAAGTATACTAGAGTTCTGACTGAAGACAAAATTAATAGTTTAATAAAAAAGGAGAAATTCTCCAAAGAAGAGGATAAACTCATTAGAGATGTTTTGCTTTTGTATAAGCTTGACCATCACAAGAAATCTGATAAGACAATTTATCGATATATAAACGAATTAACTAACGCAGGTCTATTAATAAAAGCTGGTCAGCGAGTAATTCCTCTTAAAACTGCTACAGAAACACTATACGCACGAAAAGCTAAAATTTACCTTTTACGACAACAAGCTCACGATACCTGGAAATGTGATGAATGTAAATCTACACTTGAAAAAGTTGGTGCGCTTATTGGGTTATCGAAAAATATGGACCCACCTAAAGTAGATAACTTAGCAAAACTTATGTCTAAAATAGATATGTCCCACGAAAACGAACAGATTAGATTGTTTGAGCAAAAGGATAAGGAAGTTCTAGGAATCATTAAAGACTGTAGTTTTAAAGAAACCTCACACATTTTAGATACTTTCAAGATAATTTATTTACTAATGAATTCTCAAGAATTTAAAGAAGAGCTGGAAGATTGTTGCTAAATCAACCTAAAATCTCTTCTTAGCATGCCTATTTTTTGTTCAGAATAGAGAAAGAACATGTTTCTCTTTCAAAAGGTATAAACGGAGAGAAACATTAGCTAAAAGGTTAGAAAAAAAGATAATGTCTGAAATAGCAGCTATTTTCAATTGTACAAGGTAAATATATATAGTATTAATTCTAGCCGTTTGTTATGACAGAAATAGCATATCATTTGATATGTGATTGTAAGAAATCAGTGAATGCTTATTCCTGTCCAGTAGGGTTGCTTAAACCAACAACAAAACACAATTATGATTATTATCATTGTTCTTATTGTGATTATGACTATATTTGTGATCATTCAATAAAAATTGAGTTCGATTATGATGACAAAGGACTGCCAATGCAAAACACAATAGTATGCGCCAAATGCAGAACACAGCTAGAAGTATACTTATGGCCAAAACAAGGAGAAGAGCTGGGAGAGAGCGATTACAATACCAGATATGTAAGCATTTATAAGCGAAACTATTAGATTTCAAGATAATTTTCTGCAATAGTTGAATTTACAATTA